>NZ_LFZP01000049.1:0-241548 GCF_002925705.1 Burkholderia anthinoferrum | reverse complement strand
GAGCGCGTCGAGAATCTTCGGATACGCGGCTTCGGAACTGGCCGTCGCGAACGACAGCATGAACGCTTCCTTGATCAACGCGAGCAGCTTGAACACGCGGCGGCCGAGGAACAGCAGCCCGGCCGCGACGAGTGCGGCCCACAGCAGCACGAGGCTCGCGTAGAAGTCGCCCATGAACACCGCGAACTTCAGCAGGATCGACAGCCCGTTGACCGCGACGGTCGACGCCATCGCGGCCATCACCGCGAGCGGCGCGAGCTTCATCACGTAGCCGGTGATCTTCAGCATCACGTGCGCGAGTTGGTCGATCGCGGCGACGAGAATCTTGCCGCGCTCGCCGAGCGCGGCGAGCGCCACGCCGAAGAACAGCGAGAACACGACGATCTGCAGGATTTCGTTGTTCGCCATCGCCTCGGCGATCGACTTCGGCACCATGTGGCCGACGAAATCCTTCAGAGTGAACTTGGACGTCGCGAGATGCGCGGACGCGCCGATGTCCGGCAGCGGCAGGCCGAGATTCTCGCCGGGCCGCAACAGGTTCGCCATCAGCAGGCCCAGCAGCAGCGAGACGAGCGACGCGGTGACGAACCAGCCGAACGCTTTCGCGAACACGCGCCCGACCGACGCCGCGTCGCCCATGTGCGCGATGCCGACGACCAGCGTCGAGAACACCAGCGGGCCGATCACCATCTTGATCAGCCGCAGGAACACGTCGGACACGAGCGAGATGTAGCCGGCGATTTCCGCGGCCGACTGCTTGTCCGGAAGCTGCGTGTAGATCAGGTAGCCGATCAGGATGCCGGCTGCCATGGCGAGCAGGATCCAGCCTGCCGCAGACATTCGTTTGTTCATGACGGAATTCGCCGAGTGGCGATGGAGTTGGCGGAAAAGAGGCGCGCGCGCCGATCGGGCTGGCGGATGTCCGCCGCCGGACGCGCTGCCGCCGCACCGGCATTCGCGGCAACGCGAACGCCGGCGGCAGCGATTCGGGATGAAACGGTCGGGTCAGTAGCCGATCGCCGAGCCGGCCGGACGGCGCGGGTCGTTGTAGCCGTAGATGAAGCCGACACGCACGTTGCCGGACACGGACGAATCGTTCCCGGAACTCTGACGGCTCGCCGCTTCGGTGCCCGGCAGGCCGACCATGATCAGCTCGGCGGCGCCCCACGGCGTCTGCTCGACCATCTTGTAGCCCATGTTGCGCAGGATCGCGAGCGTGTCGGGCGACAGGCCGTAGGTTTCGTAATAGACCGCGTCGGGCAGCCACTGGTGATGGATGCGCGGCGCGGCGACCGCGTCCTGCGGCGTCATCCCGTAGTCGATCACGTTCAGCACGGTCTGCAGCGTGATCGTGATGATGCGCGAGCCGCCCGGCGAGCCGACCACCATGAACACCTTGCCGTCCTTCTTCACGATGGTCGGCGCCATCGACGACAGCGGGCGCTTGCCCGGCGCGATCGAGTTGCGCGTGCCCTGCACGAGGCCGAACAGGTTCTGCGCGCCGACCTTCACGGTGAAGTCGTCCATCTCGTCGTTCAGGAAGAAACCCGTGCCGGGCGCGATGACCACGGCGCCGAATCGGCCGTTGACCGTATAGGTCGTCGACACCGCATTGCCGTCATGGTCGACGATCGAGTAATGCGTCGTTTCTGGCTTCTCGTGCACGCCGACACCGGGCTGCACGTCGACCGACGGCGTGGCCGTGTCGGCATGGATGCTCTTGCGGATCTGTGCCGCGTATTCCTTGCTCGTCAGCTTCGCGATCGGGTTGTCGATGAAGTCCGGATCGCCGAGCAGCGTGTTGCGGTCTTCGTACGCGTGGCGCATCGCTTCGGTCATGTAGTGGACTGCCGCGGCCGAGTGGTAGCCAAGCTTGCGCAGGTCATACCCTTCGAGGATGTTCAGCGTCTCGCACATCGTCACGCCGCCCGAGCTCGGCGGCGGCGCCGACACGAACTCGTAGCCGCGATACGTGCACGTCAGCGGCGCCATGTCCTGCGCGCGATAGGACGCGAAATCGGCCGCCGTGATCACGCCGCCGCCGCGCTTCGCCGCCGCCTCGACGATCTTCGGGATCTCGCCGTGATAGAACGCGTCGGGCCCCTGCTCCGCGATGCGCTCGAGCGTGCGCGCCAGATCCTTCTGCACCAGGCGGTCGCCCGGCTGCAGCGCCGAGCCGTCCGGGCGCAGGAAGATGCGCGCGGCTTCGGGATCCTTTTTGAAGCGCTCGACCGTCGTGTCGAGGATGTCGGTATCGCCGCGCGTCAGCACGAAGCCGTCGCGCGCGAGCCGGATCGCCGGCGCCATCACCTGCCGGCGCGTCAGCTTCCCGTATTTGCGCTGCGCGAGATCGAGGCCCGCCACCGTACCCGGTACGCCGACCGCGCGATAGCCGTACAGGCTCTGCTCCGGAATGACGTTGCCCGACGCATCGAGATACATGTTCGCGGACGCCGCGGCCGGCGCCGTCTCGCGGAAATTGATGAAGCGGTCGCGACCGTCCGCCAGATGGATCGTCATGAAGCCGCCGCCGCCGATGTTGCCGCAGCACGAGTTGGTCACGGCCTGCGCATAGCCGACGGCGACCGCCGCATCCACCGCGTTGCCGCCTGCCTTCAGGATGTCGACGCCGATCTGCGACGCGAAGTGCTGCGACGACACGACCATGCCGTTCTTCGCTTCGACCGCCGGGTCCGACGCGGCGAACGCGCACACGCTCATCGCCGACAACAGGGTGAGTACTACGAGCCGCCTCATGACGGAATCCTCCAGACGAATAAACCGGGCCATGCGGGAATGCACCGGTGCGCAACTACGTGACGACGCTGCCAATCCGACATGTAATAAACGATACATTCCAGTGAGGCCGCGATCATAGCACTCGGTTTTTTGGGCCAAAACCTAGGGTAAGCCCTGAATTTGAAGCGAAAGCACGTCGACAAGACCGACAATGAATGTTCGATTTATTACACATATGAACGTATTCGTTAAGCAGGGTGATGCGTCCCTCTAATTTCAGGCCGTACGCGGCCTGCGGCACGTCGATCGGCTAACATGCGTGCAGTTGGCGGCAGACGTCCGTCTGCCGTTTGGTCGTTCAGTTCAATTCAGATAGAAAGCCGGAGTACCGATGGGGACGAGCATCAGGGCGTTGTTGTTATCCCAGATGGATAGCTTCACGCCGTCGGAACAGAAGGTCGCGCAGGCGTTGCTGGAGCGCTATCCCAGTCTCGGACTGGGCCCGATCGCGCAGTTTGCGAAGCAGGCGGAAGTCAGCGACCCGACCGTGTTCCGCTTCGTCGTCCGGATCGGCTTTCCGAATTACTCGTCGTTCCAGCAGGCGCTGCACGACGAGATCGACACCGCGATGAATTCGCCGCTCGCGCGGATGGATGCGTTCCACTCGGAAACGGGCATGCGCGACAGCCATGCGGCGATTTTCCAGCGGCTGTCCGAATCGCTCGCGGCGACGATCGAAGGGCTCGACGCGGCCGCGTTCGACGCAGCGGTGGCGGTGCTGGCCGATCCGGACGTACGCATTTTCTGCGGCGGCGGGCGGTATACGGCGCCGCTCGCGTCGCTGTTCTCGTTCACGCTCGCCTATGCGCGGCCGCGTGTGCAGTACGTCGAGCCGAACGTGAATCTCGCGTCCGTCGCGCTGGTCGACATGGGGCGCAACGACGTGCTCGTGATCTTCGACTTTCGCCGTTACCAGAAGGACAGCATCCGCTTCGCGCAGGCCGCGCACCGGCTCGGCGCGCGGATCCTGCTGATCACCGACGAATGGCGCTCGCCGATCGCCGCGTTCGCGGAAATCGTGCTGCGGATCCAGGGGCGCCCGTTCGCGATGCTGCAGACCAACGTGCCGGCGCTGGCGCTCACCGAGGCGCTCGTGATCGCCGTGACGAACCGGCTGCCGGAGCTCGCGCGGCAGCGGATGGAAAAGATCGAGCGGCTCAATGCCGGCGGGATCGAGTGGGATACCAACCAGCGCGACCTGCCCGAATGACGATCGTTCGCGTGGCGGGCGCGGGCGCCGGCTTTCGACCTCGCAACGGCCGGGAATAAATCCGCCGCTTCGCCGGTATCGCATGCGAAGGCGCCGGCTTATTCCAGGACGATCCGGCCGTCCGGTTTCGTCACGCGAATGCGAGGCTTACATGTCTTCATCGACCCCCACCCGCCCGTCGCGTCGCAAGGCCCTGCAATGCATGGCCTTCGGCGGGCTCGGCACGCTGTTTACGCTGTCGGGCGGCATCCTCACGCCGTTCGACCTCGCGCTCGCGCAGACCGGCGACGCGCGCCCGGCCGATGCAGGCCGGCCGCTGTTCGTGCAGATCAGCGATACGCACATCGGCTTCAACAAGGACGCGAATCCCGACGTGTCGGCCACGCTGAAGCAGACGATCGACCTCGTCAACGGGATGCCCGCCTTGCCCGCGCTGGCGATCCATACCGGCGACATCACGCATCTGTCGAAGCCCGAGGAATTCGACCACGCGTCGCAGTTGCTGTCCGCGCTGCGCGTGCCGGAACTGCACACGGTGCCCGGCGAGCACGACGTCACCGACGGTTCCGGCGCCGAATATTTCGGCCGGTTCGGCAACGCGTCGGACAACCGCGGCTATTACAGCTTCGACCACGCGGGCGTGCACTTCATCGGCCTCGTCAACGTGATGCACTTCAAGCCGAACGGGCTCGGCAGCTTCGGCGACGAGCAGCTCGCGTGGCTCGCGCAGGACCTGAAAGGCCGCTCGTCGAGCACGCCGATCGTCGTGTTCTCGCACATGCCGATGTGGACCATCTACGAACCGTGGGGCTGGGGCACCGGCGATGCGCCGCAGACGATGGCGCTGCTGCGCCGCTTCGGCTCGGTCACCGTGCTGAACGGGCACATCCACCAGATCGTGTCGAAGGTCGAGGGCAAGTGACGTTCCATACCGCCCGCTCGACCGCGTTCCCGCAGCCGACGGCCGGCAACGGCCCGGGACCGGTGCCGCTCACGGTGCCGCACGACCGGCTGCCTTCGATGCTCGGCGTGACGACCGTCGAATTCGCCGGCCATCCGGTCGCGTCGTCGCTGCATGACACGACGCTTGCGTGAAAAAAATAAGGAGACCGACATGATCCGCTTCAAGCCATCTCGAATCGTCGCGGTGCTGTTCCTGTGCGGCGCGGCCGCGGGCACGCCGCTCGCCGCGTTCGCGCAGGGCCCGACCGGCCCGCTCGTGACGATCCGCAATTTCATGTTCTCGCCGATGTCGACCACAATCAAGGCCGGCACGACGATCACGTGGAAGAACCTCGACGCGGAGCCGCACACCGTCGTCAACGACGCCGGCATCTTTCATTCGAAGGCGCTCGACCAGGACGAAACGTACGCGTTCCGCTTTGACAAACCGGGCGTCTACAAGGTGTTCTGCGGCATTCATCCGTACATGAAGGAGACGATCACCGTCGAATGACGATGCCGGCCGGGCGTCATCGGCGTATGCTCACCGCCCCGCCGAGCGCATGCCCGGCGCGGTACCGGCGACGACCGGGCACGACTGCGGCAGCGCCTGCCCGAACAGCACGGCCAGCCCGCAAGCGGACGTGAACATGCCGAGGCCGTCATGCCCGACACCCGGCACTTCGACGACCTGCTGCGCGAGATCGTCCGGATGCCGCTTCTTCAGGTAATCGAAATACGCGAGCCCGCGCGCGAGCCGGTACGGCCCCTGCGCCATCGCCGCGCACGAACGGTCGATGAAATGCGTGGTGGGATTCGTGTCGGCCTGCCCAAGCAGGTACACGACATGGCGCGCGACGTAGCGCGTTTCGAGATCGCGCACGTCCTGCGCTGCAACGTAAGGCGGCGCCGACTTCAACCCGTACTTCCATTCGGTTGCGCGCGGGCAGGCGCCGCCTGCCATGGCCTCGGCATTCGGCCGTTCGTCGTCGAAATACAGGTAGCTCGACGGGTTCGCAACCACGTAGCGCACGGCAATGCCGGTACGCGCGAGCGCGTCGCCTTCGCGCCCGGCCACCGCATAACGCTGCAGCAACTGTGCACCGGCCGAGTGGCCGATCACGACGACCGTCGACAACGACGGGTACCGGCTGCGGTCGGCGAAATGCGCGAGCAGCGCGTCGAGCGCCGCGAACGAGCTGATCGGGCCCGGCTGGCGGGCCGGTTCACCGCCCTTCCATCCTTCCTGCGTCCATGCGAGCGTCGGCGCGGGCAACGAAAACGCGCGCACGTCGGCGCGTGTCAGGAACTGCGGCGCGACGACCATCGTGCCCGTGCCGGACGCACCGGCCTTCTCGACGACCTCGCGCCCCGATGCGTAGTACGCGTCGGCATTACGCAGCGTGCCGTGAATCACGATGAACACGCGCGTGACGTCGGATGCGGCCTGATCGAGCGGATGATCGGCGTAGACGGGCAACACCGCACGGCCTTGCGGCGTGTCGACGGTTATGCGCTGGTCGGCGACGGCCTTGACCGGCGCTTCGAGACGTTCGCGCTGTGTGGGCGTAATGGCTTCGGCCGGCCGCGCGCCGACCAGCATGCCGACGGCGGCACAGGACAGCGCGAGCGGAACGGCATAGGACAGGGCTCGAGCGGCCGGCAGCATGCGCGAGAGTCGGATGCGGGAAAAGGCAGCGGAAGTGACGGACATGGCGGCGGCTCGGGTGGCGGATATGACTTGAACGGCGATGGTCGCAGAAACCGTCGCGCGCCGCCGGTCCGTTGCGGAAAACGAATCAGCCCGCCGGTTGCGTACCGCGCTCCGCGCCGACGCACGCTTCGCCCGATCTCGTACGGCGATAGCGGATTGCAGGCAAGGCGACCTGAAGCCGGCGGCCCTCATCGACGGCGGTTCACATCGCGCTCTATCCGACCCCGAGATTACAACGCCCTATCAACCCCATTGCCGGCAGTGCCTTCAAACATATCGCAAAAAGACGATATATGATTCGCCCATCGACGATACCCGTTTGCCCGACCGAAACACCCAGCCTTTCCATGCCGACCGAACTCGACATCGACGCGATCCTGAAAGCGCTCTCGAACCCCGTGCGCCGGGAAATCCTCGTCTGGCTGAAAACGCCCGACGAGCATTTTCCGCAGCAGACGCTACCGTACGAACACGGCGTCTGCGCGGGCCAGATCGACGCGCGCTGCGGGTTGTCGCAGTCGACCGTCTCCGCGCACCTCGCGACGCTGCAGCGCGCGGGGCTCGTGACGTCGACGCGGATCGGCCAGTGGGCGTTCTTCCAGCGCAACGAGGCCGTCATCGACGCATTTCACGACGCGCTGCGTCGCGAACTCTAGCCAACGGCCGAACCGGCCATGCGGAGCGCCGTCGTATCCGACGCGACGGCTTCTCCGCCTTTCGTAAGAGGTTAATTGCCATGCCCACGCTGTTCGATCCCGTTACCCTCGGTGACCTGACCCTGCCGAACCGCATCGTGATGGCGCCGCTCACCCGCGCCCGTGCGGGCACGGCGCGCGTGCCGAACGCGCTGATGGCGCGCTACTACGCCGAGCGCGCATCGGCCGGCCTGATCATCACCGAAGCGACGTCGGTCACGCCGCAGGGCGTCGGCTATGCCGACACGCCCGGCATCTGGTCCGACGAGCAGGTCGAAGGCTGGAAGCAGATCACGCAGGCCGTGCACGCGGCCGGCGGGCGCATCGTGCTGCAACTCTGGCACGTCGGCCGGATCTCCGATCCGATGTTCCTGAACGGCGACCTGCCGGTCGCGCCAAGCGCGATCGCCGCGGGCGGCAACGTGAGCCTGGTGCGTCCGCCACGTCCGTTCGTGACGCCGCGCGCACTCGAACTCGACGAGATTCCGGGCATCGTCGCCGCGTATCGTAAGGGCGCCGAGAACGCGAAGGCGTCGGGCTTCGACGGCGTGGAGATTCACGGCGCGAACGGCTACCTGCTCGACCAGTTCCTGCAGGACAGCACCAATCGCCGCACCGATGCGTACGGCGGCCCGATCGAGAATCGCGCGCGCCTGCTGCTCGAAGTGGTCGACGCGGCGATCGACGTGTGGGGCGCCGGCCGGGTCGGCGTGCATCTGGCACCGCGCGGCGACGCGCATACGATGGGCGATTCCGATCCGGCGGCAACCTTCGGTTATGTCGCGCGCGAACTCGGCCGCCGCAAGATCGCGTTCATCTTCACGCGCGAATCGTATTCGGGCGACCAGTTGAGCCCGCGCCTGAAGGAAGCGTTCGGCGGCCCGCTGATCGCGAACGAGCAGTTCACGCTCGACACCGCGCAGGCCGCGCTCGCGAGCGGCAGCGCCGACGCGATCGCCTGGGGCAAGCTGTTCATCGCGAACCCGGACCTGCCGCGCCGCCTCGAAATCGGCGCGCCGCTCAACAAGCCGGTGCCGGAGACGTTCTACGCGGAAGGCGAAACGGGCTACACCGACTACCCGGCGCTG
Organism: Burkholderia anthinoferrum; assembly: GCF_002925705.1. Lineage (NCBI taxonomy): Bacteria > Pseudomonadati > Pseudomonadota > Betaproteobacteria > Burkholderiales > Burkholderiaceae > Burkholderia > Burkholderia anthinoferrum. The sequence goes on along the minus strand of NZ_LFZP01000049.1, from coordinate 233,100 downwards.
AGCGACGCGGCCTGACGGCACAACGGCGCGGGTTCAGATGCGCACGTCCGCGCGCATGAACACGCGCCGTGTTTCGTCGAGACCGAGCGCGACGTGGTGCGCACGGATCGCGCGCAGCGCGTCGTCGAGTGCTGCATCGTCGATGATCCGGAAACCGAGGCGCGCGTAGTACGGCGCATTCCACGGCGCGTCGCGGAACGTCGACAGCACGATCTCCGTGATCCCTTCCCGCGCCGCGCGCGCCGTCACCTGTTCGATCAGGCGCGCGCCGATACGCTGCCCCGCATGCGACGGCGCGACGTCCAGTTCCTCCAGATACAACCGCTGCGCATCGAGCAGCCGGTAGAACGCGAACCCCACGCACGTGCGTTGCGAATCGACCGCGACATACGCACGGCCGTCGTCGATCCGCACGAGCACGGCGGCCGCATCGGTCGGCTCGCCGTCGGCGATGTCAGCCATGCCGATCGCGCGAAACCGCTGCGCGGCGGCGACTTCCACGGCGGCCATCGCGGCCGCGTCTTCCCGCGTGGCGGGACGAATCAGGATCGATGCAGGCATCACGGCGATTCAGGCAGGCAGTCTGGAACGGCCGTCACTATAATCGAAACTTCATACGTATCGTTTCGAATGCCCGATCCACGAGGCCCGTCATGACGTTGTCCGCACTCGCCGTCTTCGCCTTTGCCCTGCTCGTCACCGCCGGCACACCCGGCCCGAGCGTCGCCGCGCTCGTCGCGCGCGTGCTGACCAACGGCGTGCGCGACGTGCTGCCGTTCCTCGCGGCCATGTGGCTCGGCGAAGCGCTGTGGCTCACGCTCGCGGTCGCGGGGCTGTCGGCGTTCGCGCACACGTTCGCGACGGGCCTGATCGTGCTGAAGCTGCTCGGCGTCGCGTACCTGCTGTTCCTCGCATGGAAGATGTGGACCGCGCCGACAGGCACGGATGCCGACGACCTGCCGCGCGGCCAGTCGCCTTGGCGCATGTTCGTCGCGGGCATGCTGGTCACGCTCGGCAACCCGAAAATCATGTTGTTCTATCTCGCACTGCTGCCGACCATCGTCGACCTCACTCACGTCGGCGTCGCCGCGTGGGCCGAGCTGGTCGGCACGATGCTCGCGGTCCTGATTCTCGCCGACTGCTTCTGGTCGCTGCTCGCATCGCGTGCACGCGCCTTCCTGACGTCGGCGCGCGCGAAGCGGATCGCGAACCGCACGAGCGCAACCGCAATGGCCGGTGCGGCGGTGGCGATCGCGACGCGGTAGTCCGCGGCGGCGCTCCACCCACTAACAGCGAAACGCCTTGCGCCAGGCGCCCCGTTCCGGCATGTAGTCATTGCATTCGATCAGCGCACGCACGAGCGCCCAGTCGTCGTCATCGCAGAAATCGAGCAGCATCGCGCCGTACGGGCCGGGCTGCTCGCGCAAGCGCTCGGCCAGTCGCGCATGAATGCCCTGCACGCGGCCATCGCCGTGTGCGACCACCGACGGATTCGCGCCCATCCCCGTACCGCTGCAGAAACTGATCGCCCAGCGGCCGCTGTCCGGCAGCGGCAGATGCGTCAGCAGCGCGTCGATCGCACGCCACTTCCACGCGATCGATGCTGCCACCGGCACGCGATATTCGTCCTGGATCACGAACGCGCCGTCCGGATGATCGATCGTAAACGTCGCGTTGTCAGGCCACGCGGTCAGGTCGATGCCGAGCGGCCGGCCGCTGCGAAAGCGCCGCAACAGCACGACCGCGCCGCGCACGTCGCCGAGCGCAGGCAGCGTGCCGCCGGCATGCCAGCGCAATCGCGGATGCCGCGCGCGATGCGCGTCGAACGTCGCATCGAAACCGCGCGTGCACGCCTGCGCCGGCCACTCGTCCTTCACCGACATCACGATGCATTCGCGCGGATGCGCATCGAGAAAGCGCGTACAGGTGGCCAGCACGTCGTCGAACGTCATGCCGAGCGCGATGCCGCCGTGATGGATGTCGAACGCATCGCGCACATGCCGGCAGCGAATGTCGAGCAGCCGCACGCCATGCGCGAGCTGCGCATCGAGCGGCGCCCGCTGCGTGCGCACCAGCGAATCGTCGACCGTATACGCACAGGTGTCATGGCTGCCCGGTAGGGTCAGCGTATGCAGCGGCCGCGCGTCGTCGAGCGCGGACATCCAGTCGGCAGGCGGCATGCCCGTATCGTGGCGCGAAGGAATCATGAATCGATGAATGACAAGGAAAGAAAACCGTGGGTCACGGCGTCGGATGTCGCGGCGCGGGCCGGCGTCTCGCGCTCGGCAGTGTCGCGCGCGTTCTCGCCGACGGCAAGCATTGCGCCGCAAACGCGCGAGCGCGTGATGGTCGCCGCGCGCGCGCTGGGCTACCAGGTCAACCTGATCGCGCGCGACATGATCACGCAGCGCAGCAGCATGATCGGCGTCGTGACGGCCGGGTTCGAGAACCCGTTCCGCGCGCGGCTGCTGTCGGACCTGATGGCCGCGCTCGGGCAGCGCGCGCTCACGCCGCTCGTGACCAATGCGGAAGATCCGCGCCAGATCCGGCAATCGCTCGAACAACTGCTCAGCTACCGCATCGCGGGCCTCGTGATGACGTCCGCGTCGCCGCCGCTGTCGGTCGCGCGGCAATATCTCGAACACCGGATTCCGGTCGTGATGATCAACCGCGAAGCGAACCTGCCGGGCGCGGATGTGGTCGTCAGCGACAACGCGGCGGGCGCCGCCCACGCCGCGCAGCGGCTCGTGCGGGCCGGCGCGCGCCGGCTCGCGTTCGTCGGGCCGCGCGGCACGAGCTACAGCGCGCGCTCGCGCGCCGCGGCGTTCGAGCAGGCGCTCGGGCCACGCAACGCGTTCGGCGCGTTCGACGCGACGCTCGTACGCGTGCTCGACACGCCGTCCGACACCCATGCCAGCGGGATCGACGCCGCGCGGCACCTGTTCGCGACCGCCGAGCGGCCCGACGGCGTGTTCTGCTCGTCCGACCTGCTCGCGCTCGGTGTGATCGACGCCGCGCGCCGCGAATTCGGCTTGCGCGTGCCGGACGACCTGCGCGTGATCGGCTTCGACGATATCCCCGCCGCCGAATACGATGCGTATCGGCTGACAACGCTGCGGCAGGACACGCGCGGCCTCGCGCATGCGGCGATCGACCTGCTCGCCGACCGGATGCAGGCGTTCGACGGCCCGTCGCGCACGCGGGTCGTGCCGGTCACGCCGGTGGTGCGCGATAGCTGCGCATGACGACGTGAGACCGGGCGCGGCCACGCCGCGCGTCACTTCAGCCCACCCGCGAACCCGCGCAACAGGTAGCGCTGCACGTAGCCGGCCACGGCCAGCGTCGGCAGCGACGCCATCAATCCCGCGCTCATCAGGTCGCCCCAGTCGATGCCGTTCTCCGTCACATAGCCGGCAATTGCGAGCGGCAGCGTGAAGCGGCTTGGCGTCGACACGAACAGCAGCGCGATCAGGAATTCGTTCCACGCCGCGATGAACACGAAGATCGCGGTCGCGATCAGCCCCGGTGCGCACAGCGGCAGCACGATCTGCACGAGCCGCCGCGCGAGCCCCGCGCCATCGATGCACGCCGCTTCCTCGTATTCGATCGGGACGTCGCGCACGAACGCGAGCAGCATCCAGATTGCCATCGGCAACGCGTAGATCTGGTACGCGAGCATCAGGCCGAGCGTCGAATCGAGCAGGTGCAGCCGCTTCGCGAGCGCGAACAGCGGCACCGCGATCGTGATCGGCGGCATCAGCTTCAACGCCAGCACGAGCACCAGGAACAGCAGGTCGAGCCGCGCCGGAAACCGCAGCCGCACGAGCGCGTATGCAGCCGGAAACGCGAGCGCCAGCGCGAGTAGCGTCGTGCCGAAGCCGACCAGCAGCGAATTGAACAGCGGCGCGCCGATGCCGTTCGCCCACACCGACGCAAAATGCGCGACGGTCGGCGCGGCCGGCCAGATCCGCAACGGATGATCGAGGCGTTCGAGCGTCGGCATGAAGGCCGCGCCGGCCATCCACAGGCACGGCAGCAGCAACAGCGCGAGCGCGACGACGCGCAGCGCCCACGGCATCGCGTGACCGAATGCAGCGCTCGCTCGTGCGCGCGGGATACCCGCCGATCGCGTCGTCATGCGCGCCGCTTGCGAACCGTCTGCCATACGTACCCCGAGACCAGCAGCGCGGACGCCGCAAGCATCAGCACCGACGCGGCGCTCGCCGGCCCGACGTTAAAGAAGCGGAAGCCCGTGTCGTAGATGTAGGTCGACAGCGTCTGCGTCGCGTTGCCGGGGCCGCCGCCCGTCAGCGCATAGACCTTGTCGAACAGCTTGAACGTGTCGATCGAGCGCAGCAGCAACGCGAGGCCGATCTGCGGCGCCGCGAGCGGCAGCGTGATGTCGCGCAGGCACTGCCATTCGCTCGCGCCGTCGGTGCGCGCGGCTTCGTACAGCTCCTGCGGGATCGACTGCAGCCCGGCCAGCACGATCAGGAACGCCATCGGCGTCCACTGCCACACGTCGACGAGCGCGAGCGACCACAGCGCGAGATGCGGGTCGGACAGCCAGCGCACGCCTTCGACGCCGAACACGGCGAGCAGCGCGTTCAGGAAGCCGTCGAAGTTCAGCCAGTTGCGCCAGATCGCCGAGCACACGAGCGTGGACAGCATCATCGGCAGGATCGCGAGCGGCAGCGCGATGCGCCGGCCAGGGAACGCGCGCACGAACAGCAGCGCGAGGCCGAAGCCGAGCGCCACTTCGGCCAGCGACGCGACGATCGTGAAGCGCAGCGTGTTGCCGAAGCCGGCCGTAAATGCGTCGTCGCCGAGCACCGCGCGATAGTTCGCGAGCCCCACGAACGCGCGGCGGCCGGCCGAGTAATCGACCCGGCAGAACGAGTCGATCAGCACCTGCGCGACCGGATACAGCGCGAGCGCGGCGAGCACCAGCAGCGCGGGCCCGAGCAGCGCGACGAACGGCAGGCCGCGGCCGGACGCTTTCATGCGCGACCTCCGGCCGACGGATTGACGTTGACGCGCGCGGTCACTTGCCAGCCGCGGCCGCAGCCGTCGCCTGCGCGATCTTCTGCTGCGCCTGGCGCAGCGCGGCGTCGGGCGCGGCCTGCCCCGTCAGCGCGAGCTGCAACTGGTCGCCGAGAATGCTCTCCACCTGCTGCCAGTCCGTCACGCGCGGCCGCGCACGGCCGGCCTCGAGCGCCTTCAGTTGATCGGGATACCAGCGGTACTGGCGCACCAGCGCCGGATCGTTGAACACGCTGCGGCGGGTCGGCGGAATGCCGATGCCGGCGAGGCGCGTCTGCGTATCGCGCGCGCTCAGGTAGGCGAGGAAGTCCTGCGCGAGCTTCACGTGCGGCGCGTCCTTCGGAATGCCCATCTGCCAGATGCCGAGCATCGGCGCCGGGCCCGCGGTCTGCCCCGGCGGCGGCTGCAGCGCGATCTGCCCGACCACGCGCGACTGCTTCGGATCGTCGAGGGCCGGCACCCATGCCGGCCATACCTCGATCGACTGCGCGGCCGTGCCGCGCTGCAATGCGTCGCGCACTTCGGCCGCGCCGTACACGTCGACGTCCTTCGGCGCGAATGCCTTCAGCGCGAGGAAAGTCTTCAGCGCGGCCTGCGCTTCGCGGGAATCGATCGTCACGTTGCCGGCCCGGTCGAACACGTCGCCGCCGTACGCCCACAGGATCGGCAGAAAGCCCGTGACGACCGGGTTGCCCTTCGTGCCGCGGAACACGACGCCCGACACGCTCTTGTCCGCGCCGCCGACGGTCTGTGCGATCTTCAGCACGTCGTCCCAGTTGCGCGGCGGTTGCAGCTTGTACTTCGCGAGCAGATCCTTGCGGTACGCGAACATCTCGACGTTGCCGACGATCGGCAGCGCGTACAGCGCGCCCGCCGCGTTGCGGCCGAGCGCGACGGCGGACGGCACGAGATCGGCGTCCGCGAGCGACGCGGGCAGCGGCTTCAGCCAGCCGTTGCCGATGAATTCGGGCGCCCACGTGTCGTCCATCATCACGAGGTCGTACGCGCCGGTGCCTTCGCGCATCGACAGCTTGAGCTTCTGGTACAGGTTCGCGTTCGGTAGCTTGAGCAGCTCGACGTCGGTGCCCGGATGCAGCTTGGTGAAGCCGGCGACGGCATCGGCCAGCCCCTTGCCGTAGATGTCGTCGCGGCCTGCGATGACGAGATCGGCGGCCACGGCGTGCGTGGCGGCGAAGGACAGCGCAAGGGCGGCGGACAGCGCGCGCAGGCGGCTCAGCAAGGTCATGAGGTCTCTCTCGATCGGCGTATGGAGCGGAACGGTCATGCGTTGCACACGTGTGCAACGCCGGCGACACGTCGGGTCGCATGAAGCGTCGCCATTGTTCACGCAGACCGTGAAGGTATTGTGGCAATCCGCAAAGCCGGGCAACCTGACGCCCGCATTCCGTCCAGCCGGGCCCGTTCAGTTAAGCATACGGACGGCTTTTTTCAAGCATCGCTTTCCATCACTCGACCGGCGCAGGACCATACGCGTGGAGGCAGCACGGCGGCATGCGACCGACGTGCCGCCGCCAGCCGCATTCAGCGTCAAAAGTTCACACGAATCCCGGCCATCACCGCCAGTTGCCGGCTCGAATTGCTGTTCGCGAGCACCGGAATCTGCGCATAGTTCGCCGCGTTGCCATCCGCATCGGTGCCGAGCCCCGTGCCGCTCACGATCTGGCCGATCGCGACCGCATACAGCGCGGTGCGCTTCGACAGGCTGTAGTTCGTGCCGACGTTCACCTGGTGGAATCGCGTCGTGCCGCGCCCGTCCGTATGCGCGGCATTGAAAATGTACGCAACGCCGCCTTGCAGCGCCGGCGTGAACATGTACGTGACGTTCAGCTCGCCGATGTCGAACGTGAACGCCTGCGTGCGCGGCTGCGCGGCGGTCGAGAAATAGCGGCTCTCGCCGAGCCGCGTATGCGTATAGGTCAGCGCGAGCGTCGCCGCGCCGAGCGTGACCGACCCGCCCGCGCCGAACGCGCGCATCGAGCCCGCATCCTGCAGCAGGCAATACATCGCGCCCGGGTTGCCGCACGCGAAATCGCCGATATAGCCGCTCGCGCCGCCGAGCGCCGCGTCGAGCGGCTGGTGCAGGTCGAGGTAGCCGACCGAGAAGGCCACCGGCGAGCGCGTGTACGTCGCGGCCACCGCATAGCCACGCTTCGCGGAAAAATCGCCGGCCTGGCCGCCGAAGCTGAACGTGCCGCCGAACGTGAGGCCGTTGAAATCGGCGCTGGTGAACTTCACCGCGTTGTTGAAGTTGAACGCGGCATTCAGGTTGTCGACGTCGCCGAGGTGCGAGCCATACGGCGTCGCCCAGTTGTTGCTCGACACGTACGCGCCGAGCATGTCCGTGTACGAATCGTATTGGCGGCCGAGGCCGAGCGTGCCGATCGAATCGTGGCGCAGCCCGACCCACGCCTGCCGGCTGAACGCGGTGCCGCCCTGCAGCGCCTGCCCGCTCGCCGACAGGAACTGCTGCTCGAGCGTGAACACCGCATTCAGGCCGCCGCCGAGCGGCTCGGCGCCCTGGAAGCCGAAGCGGGACGGCACGAGGTTGCCGCCGCCCATCTGCCATGCATGGCCGCCGCCCGTGCTGCCGTCGGCGCGCGTGAACTGCTGGTTCGTCGAATAGATGATGCCGGTGTCCACGGTGCCGTACAGCGTCACGCTCCCCGAAGTCTGCGCGTGCGCCGCATGCGCGCAACCCAGCATGGCCGCGGCTGCGGCCAGTCGTCGTCCGTTCTTCATGTCCCGCCCCTCCGTGATCATCGATACGCAGTGCGAATCGATGGTGTTGTCGATATGTGTGGCAGGACTTTATCCAGCGAAAATTCCGGACCTCTATCCCAAATCAGCAAATGGTGATGGGGACGAGCGATACACGGCGGCACCGTCGCGGCGCGGGCAGATCATTCGGGGCGCAAGGTTTGCGACGGCAGCTCGCCGAACAGGTCGCGATACTCGCGCGCGAAATAGCCGAGATGCGTGAAGCCCCAGCTCGCGGCGGCTTCGCCGACGCCGAGTTGCCGCACCGACGTCGTGCGCAGCAGGCGACGCACCGCATTCAGCCGGATCGTGCGCAGGTAGCCGACCGGCGTGACGTCGGCCACGCGCTGGAAGCTCGTTTGCAGCGTACGACGGCTGCAACGCAGCGCGCGGCAGAGTTCGAGCACGGTGACGGGTTCCTCGGGCCGGTCGCGCAGATGCTTCTCGCAGCGGCTCACGATGTCGCTGTAGGTGGCGTGCGTGATGTCGCGGCGCTCGACGCCGATCCCCTGTTCGAGCGCGTCGAGGAACATGCCGAGCATCGCGTCGCGAAACATCTTGCGGGTGGCCGCGTATTCGAGGCAGCCCGGATTGCGCTGCGCGTCGTCGATCAGCGACGACAGCCGCACGCCGAGCGCGACGCCCTGCGCGTCGGACAGCCGCGTCACGTGCCGCAGCCGGCGCGCGCCGGCCGCGCCGAATTCGGCCTCGCACAGCTCGTCGACCATGTCGGACGCCGCGCTGATCCCGACGAGCCCCATCCCTTCCGGCGTGTGGAATTCGAAATCCTCGCCGGCGCGCAGCGCGAGCAGCGCATAGCCGTCGACCGGCTGGCCCTGGAACGTGCCCGCGAGCGGCACGGACAACGGCACCGCGAGCGACGTGCGCCCGGCCGGCGCGAGCCCGGTTTGCGCGACGCGCCGGTTGGTCGTTTCCCGGAAGAAGTGGAAATCGTCGTACAGCACCTGCGTGACGGTGCCCTTGAAACGGCCCGGCGTCATCTGACGGTACACCTGATGCCAGCCCGCGATCGCGAGCCCGTGATCGTGCACGTCTTCGTGTGAGCGTGACTGGAACAGCATCGGCACCTCCGGTAAAACCCTGATTTCTCGATGCGACCGCCGGGTTCACGCGGCACGCATCGCCACAGCTTACCCTCGCAAAATCCCGCGCAGTGCGGCTTCGAACGCAAGACAGGCCGCCGACAGCGCGGCGGCCTGCTCGTCGATCAGCCTGACATAGCGGCGAAACGACGGCATCCGGTTCACGACCTCGCTACCGCCGAACGGCACGATCGCGAGCGTCCAGCGGCCATCGCGCGCGGCGATCGCGCAGTCGGTCAGGTGCAGCCCGCGCAGCGCGTCGGCCAGCGACGGCCCGGCAAGCAGCGCGGCCAGCGTGTCGATGAAGACGGGGTCGCATCCGGGCGCGGGCACGGCTTCGATACCCGTACGGCGCAGCCAGCCGGTCTGCCGCACGCATGCGCTGCCCTGCGCGGCCGGGCCGTCGGCGGCGGCCGTCACCGTCACGCTGACCGTATGCATCAGGAACTGGCGCTCGACGCGCTCGTCGATGCCCACGCGCACGCCGTTCGGCAGCCGTGCCGAGACGCCGCCGACGCCACCGACCGCGTCGGCGTCGCGCACGGCCCGCAGGTCGGCGAGCACGCGCGCGGCGATCGCGCCGGGCCGATGGCCGGGCGGCGGCGCATCGAGCGCCGCACGCCGCGAGCCAAGCGCGGCCTTCACGACGCGACGTGCTCGTTGCGCAGCACGTCCTCGACCGGCACCGGCCTGAACGGATGCCGGCGCTGCACGACGAGCGTCCAGAACAGCGCATACAGCGCGGTGAGCCCGAGCATCGCGCCGAACGGCACGTAGATGTCGCGCGGGTTCATGCCGGGCGGCGTGATGTACCAGATCGCGAGCACGATGCCGACGCTCGACACGATCTGCGGCAGCGGGAACAGCGGCGAGCGGTACGGGCGCGGCAAGTCAGGCCGGCGGATGCGCAGCATCACGACCGACGCGGTGACGAGCAGGTACGCGGTGCCCCACGCGCAGGTGGCGGCGAGCACGAGGTGGAGGATGCTGTCGAGGTTGCCGTTGATCAGCCACGCATGAACGATCGGCACGATCGCCGACGCGACGATGCCGACCACCGGCGTCTTGAAGCGCGGATGCAGGTACGCGAAGCAGCGCGGCAGCGCGCCGTCGATCGCCATCCCGTACAGGATGCGCGGCAGCCCGGCCATCAGCGTGTTGATCGTCGCGGCGCCCGCGCACAGGAACGCGATGCCGAACCAGATCCGCCCGAACGGCCCGAGCACCTGCAGCGCGAACGCGGGGATCGCGCCCGGCGTGTCGAGCAGATGCGTGAGGCCGTCGGGGCTCACCGGCACGTTCGCGACCTGGCGGCGGATCGCCGCGCCGTACAGGAACATGCAGATCGCGACGCCGACGAGGCCGAGCGCCATCGCGCGCGGAATCGTGCGCCCCGGCGCCTTCATTTCCGGCGCGAGCGGCGTGACGAACTCGCAGCCGACGAACATGAACATCGCCATCCCGACGAGCGACAGCACGGACGAGATCGACGTACCGACTTCCGAGCCGCCGAACCAGCCGTCCAGATGCACGGCCGGCGCGGCCGCGAGCCCGAGAATCCCGAAGATCATCAGCGACAGCCACATGCCGGCCGTCAGCACGATCTCGAGCTTGCTGAACACCTTGATGCCGATGATGTTGGTGATCGCGAACGTGACCACGAGGCCGACGCCGACGAGCCACGAACTATTGTGCTTCTCGAACGCGGCGTTCAGCGATTCGAAGTTCACGAGCGCCATGATGCCGCTCAGGATCGTCTCCGCGGTGCCGGCGAACACGTGCACGAGGAAATACGCGGAAATCGTGCCGGTGATCGCCCAGAAGCGGCCGAGCCCGCACGACAGGTAATCGTAAACCGAGCCGGCCGTCGGCAGCATCGCGGCGGCTTCGGAGAAGGTCGTGGCCTGCGCCTGCATCATCACGAACGCGACGATCATCGCGACCGCGAACGCCCAGCCGCCCATCCCGAAGCCCGACGTCGCGGTGAGGATCACCGGGCTCGCCATGATGAGGCCGACCACGCTCGCCAGCGCGGTCGGGAAACCGACCGCGCCGGCCTTCAATGCGGCGCCGCCGCCTGCTTCAGCCGGCGAGCCGGCGGACGTATCGCCCGCGGCGCCGGTCATTCCCGACCATCCCGACATCGTTGTCTCCTTCGTGGGTTGGCCCGAACCGGCGCTTCGTCAGCGGCCGGGGCCAGATGCTTTGCGGTCGGCCCCGGGCGGTGCGTCAGCGCGTCGATGCCCCGGGCCCCTGTCGATCACGGCGTGATCCGATGTCGAAAAAATACGCAGGCAAAATAATCCGGTCATAGCGCAAATCGGCAAACCCGCGATGGCGTTTACCCTCCGCCGCGGGTTTGCCGGTCACGCCGTCATGCGAACGGCACGGCCTCGAAGCCGGCCGCGAGCGCGTCGACGATCCGGTCGAGCTGTTCGCGCTGGATCACGAGCGGCGGCGACAGGATGATCTTCGTGCCGACCGGACGCACCAGCACGCCGTTCTCGCGCGCGACTTCCGCGACCGCGTTCGCGTAGCCGGACAGCGGATCGATCGGCTCGCGCGTGTCTTTGTTCGCGACGAGGTCGAGCGCGAGCATCAGCCCCTTGCCGCGCACCTCGCCGACCGCCGCGAAGCGTTCCGCGAACGGCCGCAGCGCCTCGAGCAGATACGCGCCCTGCTTCGCCGCATTCGCCGGCAGATCCTCCTTCACGACGATGTCGAGGCTCGCGATCGCGGCCGCGCACGCGACCGGGTGGCCGGCGTACGTGTAGCCGTGCATGATCGCGCCGCCGAAATCGGCGTTCGCGGCGAACGCGTCCTCGATCCGCGCGTTCACGACCGTCGCGCCGAGCGGCACGTAGCCCGACGAAATCCCCTTCGCGAGACACATGATGTCCGGGCGCACGCCCCACCCGCGGCTGCCGAACATACTGCCGCTGCGGCCGAAGCCCGTCACGACTTCGTCGGCGATCAGCAGCACGCCGTAGCGGTCGCACACCTCGCGCACGAGCGGCCAGTAGTTGGCCGGCGGCACGATCACGCCGCCCGCGCCCTGGATCGGCTCCGCGATGAACGCGGCGATGGTGTCCGGGCTCTGGAACTCGATCTCGCGCGCCAGCATTTCCGCGCAGATCCTGCCGAGTTCCTCCGGGTCCTGCGTAAACGGATTGCGGTACAGCCACGGCGTCTCGACGTGGAAGCAGCCGGGCAAATTCGGCTCGTAGTTGCGGCGGAACACCGTGTTGCCGTTCACCGACGCGCCACCGAAATGCGTGCCGTGATAACCCTGCTTCAGCGAGATGAACTTCGTGCGATCGGCCTGGCCGCGCACCTTCCAGTACTGGCGCGCGATCTTCAGCGCGGTCTCGATCGAATCGGAGCCGCCCGAGCTGTACAGCACGCGGCGCATCCCTTCCGGTTCGAGCATGTCGATCACCTTCTTCGACAGCTCCTCGGCGCGCGGATGCGAGATGCCGTCGAACAGCTGGAAGTATTCGAGCTCGTCGAGCTGGCGCACGATCGCGTCCTTCACTTCCTGGCGGTTGTGGCCGACGTTCACGTTCCACAGACCCGCGACGCCGTCGACGAGCTTGCGCCCCTGTTCGTCGAACACGTAACAGCCGTCGCCGCGCACGATGCGGATCGGCTTGCGCTGTTTCATTTCGTTCGGGTGCAGCATCGGGTGCCAGAACTTCGCTTCGTTGTAGCTCATTGCAGTCTCCACTTTCGGATCGGTTGTTGCGGTTTTTGCGGTTTTTGCGGTGGTCGGATCGGCCCGCGCGTCAGTGCGCGATGCACACGGATTTGGTTTCGGTGAAGCCTTCGATCGCGTACTGCCCGAATTCGCGGCCGATGCCCGATTGCTTGTAGCCGCCGAACGGCATCGACGGATCGAGCGGGATATGGCAGTTCACCCACACGGTGCCGGCCTCGATTCGCGGCACGAGATTCATCACGCGCTTCAGGTCGTTGCTCCAGATGCTCGCGGCGAGGCCGTACGGCGACGCGTTCGCGAGGCGTATCGCGTCGGCCGCGTCGTCGAACGGCACGACGACGATCACCGGGCCGAACACCTCGTCGCGCACGATCGCGCTGTCCGGATGCGGATCGGCGATCACGGCCGGCTTCACGTAGTAGCCGGGCAGATCGTCGGCCGGCGTGCCGCCCGCGAGGAACGTGAGGCCCGCGCGGCGCGCGCCTTCGATGTGCTGGACGACCTTGTCGCGATGGTGAGCGGATACGAGCGGGTTGATCTGTGCGGTGGTGTCAAGGCCAGCGCCGAGCTTCATCGCCTGCGCGACGCCGGCGAGGCCGTCGGCCAGTTGCGCGAACTTGCTGCGATGCACATAGAGGCGCGACGCGGCCGCGCACACTTGCCCCTGGTTGAAGAACGCGCCGGCGGCGACGCCGTCGAGCGCCTGCGCGACGTCGACGTCGTCGAGCATCACGATGGGGTTCTTGCCGCCGAGCTCCAGCGAGAAGCGCGTCATGTTCTGCACGGCCGCCGCGCCGACCAGCTTGCCGGTCGCGGTCGAGCCGGTGAACGAGATCTTCGCGATCGACGGGTGGCTCGCGAGCGCCGCGCCGCAAACGCGCCCGCCCGTGACGACGTTGAACACGCCGGGCGGCACGCCGGCTTCGCGTGCGAGCTCGGCCAAGCGCAGCGCGGTGAGCGGCGTTTCCGGCGACGGCTTCAGCACGATCGTGCAGCCGGCCGCGAGCGCCGGAATCAGCTTCCACACCGCGATCATCAGCGGGAAATTCCACGGCACGATCGCGGCGACCACGCCGACCGGCTCCTTGCGCGTATAGGCCGTATAGCGCGCGCCGGGCGGGAACGGAATCGACACGTCGAGCGTCTGGCCGGTGATCTTGGTCGCCCAGCCGGCCATGTAGCGCACATATTCGACGCTCGCGCCGACCTCGATCGCGCGCGACACGTGAATCGACTTGCCCTGGTTCAGCGTTTCGAGCTGCGCGAGCGTTTCGGCGTCGGCTTCGATCAGGTCCGCGAGTTTCAGCAGGATGCGCTCGCGCTCGGCCGGCCGCAGCCCGCTCCACACGCGCGCGTCGAACGCGTGTTTCGCGCTGGCGACCGCGCGGTCGACGTCGTGTGCGTCGGCGTCCGCGACGGTGGCGAGCCGCTCGCCCGTGGCCGGGTTGTACACGTCGAGGCGTGCCGCCGCATGCGCGGGCTGCATGGCGCCGTCGACGAAGAGGCCGAAATCGCGCGCGACGAAGGTGCGCACGGTGTCGCTGACGGCGACGAAGTTCGTGTTGCTCATGGGCGTCTCGTTGATTGTCGTGGCTGGGCCGCGTGCCGGTAAGGCACGCGGGCGTCGGACCACTGTATCGACGAGGGATCGCGCCCGGTGAGCGCAAATTGGCAGCGCGTCATCGGCAAGACGATCGCGCATCGAATTGCACGATCTCGCGGGCCGGCCGGCAGCGCGATTACAGGAACAATGCGCCGACCAGCTCCGTGCGATTCGACACGCCGAGCTTGCGGTACATGCGCATCAGGTGGGTCTTGATCGTCGGTTGCGCGAGCGCGAGATCGCGCGCGATCTCCTTGTTCGAGCGGCCGTCGCGCACGAGCCGTGCGATCTGCTCCTCGCGGTAGGTCAGCCGTTCCTCGCAACCGATCCGGTGGATTCCGCGCCGCACGCGCAGCAGCGGGCTCAGCGCGGCTTCGGCGACAGGTTGCAGCCGCGCGAGCGCGTCGATCTCGCCGGGTGCGAACCGTCCTGCCGTGCCGTTGCCGTTCGCGTCGCCCATGCCGAAGCGCAGCAGCGAGAACGCGCCGACCGTGCGGCCCGCGTCGCGCAGCCAGATCTCGACGACGTCGGCCACGTCGTGCCGCCGCAGAAACCGGGTCCAGTACGCGGACGCGGCGCGTCTTTCGTCAGGCAGTTGGGATGCGAGCGTGACGACCGCGCATTCGCCCGACGCGCAGCGCGACGGATGCAGCGGATCGAGCATCCGGTAGCGGGCGACATAGGTGCGATGCATCGATTCCGGCATCCCGAACAGCTCGAAATCGGCCGGCTCGCCGCTGTGGTCGAGCCGATAGAACACGATCGCCGACGGGCTCGCGAATGCGTCGAACGCGTCCACGCACGCGCGCAGCGTGCGTCGCCAGTCGGCGGCGGCGTGGTCGGCGGAAACGAATGAGGTCGGCATCGGAAATCGGCTGGCGGATGGACGACAACGAATGTCGACGTCCGGGCCAGCCTACCGGCGCCGAAAAAGCGCCGGTGAGCACAAATCGGCAAATCGTCCCGGGCCGGCCAGCGGCCAGTGGCCGGTTCAGCCGAGACGATATCGGCGCGCGACGGTGCGCGCGCCTTGTTTCAGCGGGCGTTCGCGGCGAACGTGTCGCAGGCGCTCACCTCGCCCGACTCCATCCCGCGCCGCAGCCAGTACACGCGCTGTTCGCTGGTGCCGTGCGTGAAGCTTTCGGGTACGACGTAGCCCTGCCCTTGCTGCTGCAGACGGTCGTCGCCGATCGCGGCAGCGGCCTTCAGCCCCTGCTCGAAATCGCCGGGCTCCATCAGCCGCTGGTTCGCGCGCTGCGCGTTGTTCGCCCACACGCCGGCGAAGCAGTCGGCCTGCAGCTCCATCCGCACCGACAGCGCATTCGCGCGCGCCTGGCTCGAGCGCCGGCGCGCGGCATCGACCTTGTCGGCGATGCCGAGCAGGTTCTGCACGTGATGGCCGACTTCGTGCGCGATCACGTAGGCCTGCGCGAAATCGCCGCCCGCGCCGAAACGCTTGCGCAGCTCGTCGTAGAAGCCGAGATCGATGTACACGTTGCGGTCGCCCGGGCAGTAGAACGGCCCCATCGCGGTCTGGCCGGTGCCGCACGCGGTCGGCGTCGAGTTCGTGAACATCACGAGCTTCGGCGGTTCGTACTGCGCGTGCAGCTGCGTGTTGAACACGCCCGTCCACGTGCGTTCGATATTGCCGAGCACCTTGCGCGTGAACACCGCGCCGGGATCGTTCGCCGGCGCACCCTGGTGCTGAGTCGGCGCGGGTTGCGCCTGCTGCTGGCGGCCCTGCAGCGCCGACGCGCCCTCGAGCACGACGCGCGGGTCGATCCCGAAGAAATACGATGCGGCCAGCGCGACCACGATCGTGCCGATGCCGATCGTCGCGCCGCGCCCGCCGCCGAAACCGCCGGCGCCACGGCGATCCTCGACGTTCATGCTTTCTCTTTCGTCGTCCAGCCTCATTGCCGGCCCCTCCCTGTTCTTGTCGATGGTCCGCCCGCGCCAACGCGCGACCGGGCGATACGCCGTGGCGACACGATCCGTCGGCGGACGCGATGCTTGCGCATCGGATGTCCGCTCGCGCCGATCCCGCCTGCCGCGCATTTGCCGGCCGCGCCTTCGCCGGCCGCGCCCTTGCGGGTCGCACCATTCGTACGACGGAATCGGACGGCCGACGCGCCGCGCGCCGCTGCGCGCCCGCCCACGCTATTTTGCCGGGCTTTCGTGGCTTATCGCAAAAATGTGGAGGATAGAGCGATTCGGCGCCGGACATCGTCAGCCTTTGCAAAATGGGCCCCGGCCGCCGCGCTTGGCCATCCGGACGGCCCGCGTTCATCCTTTCGGCGGATACCGGCGCGCGCCGGCGCCGCCTAAAGTGGCCGGAACACCCCTTTCCGAAGAACGACATGACGCACCCGCCACCCCGCACGATCGCGATCACCGGCGCAGGCACGGGCATCGGCGCTGCGTGCGCGCGCCGCTTCGCCCGTCGCGGCGACCGCGTCGTGCTGATCGGGCGCCGCCCGGCGCCGCTCGCTGCACTCGCGGCCGAAACGGGCGGCCTCGCGCTTGCCGGCGACGCCGCCAGCGCAGCCGACTGGGCCGGCTTCCTGCCGCGCATCGCCGAACGCTTCGGCCGCGTCGACGCGCTCGTCGCCTGCGCGGGCGGCCACGGCGTCGGCCGCGCGGACGAAACCGACGACGCGCAATGGCGCGACGCGATGCACGCGAACCTCGACACCGCATTCGTCAGCGCGCGTGCGTGCCTGCCCGACCTGATCGCGCAGCGCGGCAATATCGTGCTGGTCGCGTCGATCGCCGCGCTCGCGGCCGGGCCCGGCGTATGCGGCTACACGGTCGGCAAGCACGCGCTGCTCGGGCTGGCGCGATCGCTCGCACGCGACTACGGCCCGCACGGCGTGCGGGCGAACGCCGTCTGCCCGGGCTGGGTCCGCACGCCGATGGCCGATGCGGAAATGGCACCGCTGATGGCCGCGCACGGCGATTCGCTCAACGATGCGTACACACGCGTGAGCGCCGACGTGCCGCTGCGGCGCGCGGCCGGTCCCGACGAGATCGCGGCCGTCTGCGCGTTCCTGGTGTCGCCGGACGCCTCGTTCGTGACCGGCGCGACGCTCGTCGCGGACGGCGGCGCGATGGCCGTCGACGTGCCGACGCTCGCGTTCGACCGGCTTTGACGCCCACAAGAAGGCGTCGCGCGTGCCCGCCCGCTGCCGAATCCGCTAACATCGTCCCGATCCGCCGCCCGGGCGCGGCACCGCCTCACCGTTCGGAACGCGATGAACATCCGGTTTCTGGAAACCTTCGTCTGGCTCGCGAAGCTGGAAAACTTCCGGCTCACGGCCGAGAAACTGCACACCACGCAGGCCGCCGTGTCGAGCCGCATCGCATCGCTCGAGGAAGCGTTCGACGTGCGCCTGTTCGACCGCAACACGCGCTCGGCCACGCTCACGCCCGCGGGCCGGCGCATGCTGGCCTACGCGGAGCGGATCGTGCGGCTCGACGGAGAAATGCGGCGCGACATCGACGCGGCGAGCGATGCGGGCCTGATCCGGATCGGCGTGATCGAATCGATCGTGCACAGCTGGTTTCCCGCGCTGATGGCGCAACTGCGCGAACGCTACCCGCGCCTCGACGTCGAGATCACCAGCGACACGACGCTGCATCTGACGCGCCTGCTCAGCACCGACGGCGTCGACCTGATCCTGCAGACCGATCCGGTGCCGGGGCCGGACTTCACGAACCTGCCGCTGTGCGAATTCCCGGTGCGCTGGGCCGCGAGCCCGCGCCTCGGGCTCGGCGGCCAGCCGCTGGACGTCGCGCGCCTGGCCGGGTTTCCGATCATCAGCTTCTCGCGCCATTCGGGGCCGCACGCGACGATCGAGCGGCTGTTCGCCGCCGTCGAACGGCCGGCCAGCATCAACTGCATCACGTCGGTCGCCGCGATGATCCGCCTCGTCGCCGACGGCTTCGGCGTGGCCGCGCTGCCGCCTGCCATCATCGGGCGCGAGCTGCACGAAGGCACGCTCGAACTGCTCGACGTCGAGCCCGAATTCCCGGCGCTGCCGCTCGTCGCGACGTACCGCAGCCAGGGGCTGCCGGTGGCCGCGCGCATCGCGGAACTCGCGAGCGAAGTGGCGCGTGCGACGGGGGCCGCCGATCGCGTCGACGCAACGGCCGCCGACTCAATGCCCACCCGCAACGCGACCGCGACAACGACGCGCCCCCCGGCGAAAGCGAAGCGCACGACGAAAGCCGCGTCGCCTGCCGCGCCCACCGCCAAACGCCGCCCGCGCCGCTCATAAGAAAACCTGTTCACCGCGAATTTGTTTTCTTGTTGGACTGGCGCGGCTGGTCTTCGGGACACTGAGGTTCCTGACATCCCCGTCACGAGGAACCCCGCGATGACCCGCTTTTCCCTTCCGCACGGCCAGCTTTGCGTCTGGACGGATATCGACCCCGCGCACGAGGCCGATTTCAACGCGTGGTACGACCGCGAGCACATGCAGGAGCGTGTCGCGATTCCCGGCTTCACGCATGCGCGGCGGTTTCGCGCGACCGACGGCGGCCCGCGCCGATACCTCGCGCTGTACGTGACGGATTCGCTCGACGTGTTCCGCGGCGACGCGTACCGGCGGGCGTTCACGCAGCAGACCGCATGGTCGCTCGCGAACTTCGCGCGCATGACGGGTACGCAGCGGCGTGTCGGCGAGCTGACGATCGAGGCCGGCGACGGCGAAGGCGCGCATCTCGCGCTGTTCGTGCTGCCGCCCGACCGCATCGATGTGCCCCGCCTGCGCGAGCGCTTCGACACGGCCCTGCAAGAACCGGGCATCCACGCCGCGCGACTCTTCCGCACGTCGCCGGACCTGTCCGCGCCGATCGGCGCCGCCGCGGCCGCCTGCCCGGCCGCCGATGCACTGGTGCTGATCGAAGGCAGCGACGCAGCGGCCACGCGCCGCGTGGCCGCCTCGCTCGCCGGACACGACGACGTGCGCACCTTCGGCCTGCTGTGGCGCGCCGCTTCGCCGCTGCCTGCCCGGCGCCGCGACGCCGAAACGGAACCGGCCGCCGCTGCCGCGCTGTCTGCCTGAAACGCCCGACGCCGACGCCAACACCGGCCCCACGCTTCATCCCGTCACCCGTCACGATCTGCCCAATACCATGAACACGCTCGCCCAGCCCGCCGCCCACGCGCCCCGCCGTGTCCGCAACAGCCGACTCGCGACCGCGAGCATGATCGGCACGTCGCTCGAGTGGTACGACTTCACGATCTACAACACGCTCGCCGCGCTCGTTTTCAACCATCTGTTCTTCCCGTCGGTCGATCCGCTGGCCGGCACGATCCTCGCGTTCTCGACCTATGCGGTCGGCTACGTGTCACGCCCGCTCGGCGGCTTCGTGTTCGGCAACCTCGGCGACCGCATCGGCCGCCGCGCGGTGCTGATGCTTACGCTCGTGCTGATGGGCGTGACGACCGCGTTGATGGGCGCGCTGCCGACCTACGCGCAGGCCGGCATCCTGAGCCCGATCCTGCTCGTCGCGCTGCGTTTCGTGCAAGGCGTCGCGCTCGGCGGCGAATGGGCCGGCGCGGTACTGCTGTCGGTCGAGCATGGCGACCAGAAGCGGCGCGGGCTGTCCGCGTCGTGGACGCAGATCGGCCCGTCGTTCGGCACGCTGCTCGGCACCGGCTGCATCGCGCTCGTCACGCTGTCGACCACCTCGGACAACTTCCTGTCGTGGGGCTGGCGCGTGCCGTTCGCGGCCAGCGCGCTGCTCGTCGTGTTCGGCTTCTGGGTACGGCGCGGCGTCGACGAAACGCCGCAGTTCGAGCAACTCGCCGAATCGCACGCGACCGCCGAAGTGCCCGTCGCCGACGTGCTGAAGTACCACTGGAAGCGCCTGCTGATCGCGGGCGGCTCGCGAATCGGCTCGGACGTGCTGTACGCGCTGATCGTCGTATTCACGCTGACCTACGTGACGACCGTGCTGCACCTGTCGCGCCCCGTCGCGCTGACGGCCGTGATGATCGGCACGGCCTGCAACGCGCTCGCGGTGCCGTTCTTCGGTGCGCTGTCGGACCGTTTCGGCCGTCGGCCCGTGTATCTCGCCGGCGCAATGGCCGGCATCGTATGGGCGTTCGTGTTCTTCGCGCTGCTCGATTCGGCGCGCCCCGCGGCGATCGTCGCGGCCGTCGCGATCGGCCTCGTGATCCATGCGGTGATGTATGGCCCGCAGGGCGCGTTCGTGACCGAGCAATTCCCGACGCGCGTGCGCTATGCGGGCTCGTCGCTTGCGTACACGCTCGCCGGCATCGTCGGCGGCGGCTTCGCGCCGCTCGTGATCGCCGCGTTGTTCCGGCAAACGGGCACGACGACGGCCGTGTCGCTGTACGTCACCGCCGCGCTCGTCGTCACGTCGATCGCGCTCGTCGCCGCGCGCGAGACCGCGCACCGGCCGCTCGAGGGCTAAGCATCGCCGCCGGCCGAATCATTCCTTCGCACTTCAAACGGATAGCCGCATGCCAACCCTGTCGTTCAACGTGATTTCCCTGCAACACGCGCCGGCCGCCGTCGACGTCGACATCGAGCGCGTCGTGATCGCCGGCTGGGCCGGACGCGACCCGGCCGCGATCCACGCGCATATCGACGAACTCGCGGCGCTCGGCGTCGCGCCGCCGTCGACCACGCCGTGCTTCTATCGCGTGTCGGCCGCGCTGCTTACGCAGGCACCGTCGATCGGCGTGCTCGGCGCGCGCTCGGGCGGCGAGATCGAATGCGTGCTGGTCGACAGTCCGGCCGGCACGCTTGTCACGGTCGGCTCCGATCACACCGATCGCGAAGTGGAGGCGTACGGCGTGGCCGTGTCGAAGCAGGTGTGCGCGAAGCCGCTCGGCCGCGACGCGTGGCGTCATGCGGATGTCGCCGATCACTGGGATGCGCTCGAGATGCGCTCGTGGCTGATCGCGCGCGACGGCGAGCGGACGGCGTACCAGCACGGCCCGGTCAGCGGCCTGCTCGCGCCCGACGTGCTGTGGCAGCGGTTCGACGGTCGCCGCACGATGCCCGCGTGCTGCGCGATGTATGGCGGGACGGTCGCCGTACATGGCGCGATCGCGGCAATGGGCGACGGCGATGCGTTCGAAATGGAACTGCACGATCCGGTGCTCGGGCGCAGTCTCACGCATCGCTATGCAGTCGAGGTGTTGCCGGTCGTCGCGTAACGGCAAGCCGTGACGGCAAGCGGAAAACCGCACGGGGCACGGGCACGACGGCATTCAGGCGTCGCGCCTGTTCCTACCTGTACGACTCAAAGCAGTGGTAGTCCGGAAAGTTGAACTGCGAGTTGCCGCAATACAGCACGCCGGCCAGGTTCGTACATCCACTCAATGTGAACATGATTGCTCCCGCAACCGACATTTTCCACCCGAAGTACCCCATCGCGCCCCCGTTTTCGCGTTATCGGCATTGCCCGACATGATGCGCATCGGACGCGCGCGGGTATGTGGAGAATTGTGGCCCCGCGGCTTCTTCGGTTCGGCATGGCGCGTTTCCGTGCGGGGGCGCAGCCTTTACTGCCTGCCGTTGCTCACCCGAGACAACCGAGCCCCGCCAGCGTCGCCTCCACCGCCGTATCGAGCGGCGTCACCGGCTCGCGGCCGAGCACCGCGGTCACGCGCGCGTTGTCCATCCTGATCGGTTCGCGCCACAGGTAGCGCATCTCGAGCAATTCGCGCAGCGTCGTCACGAACGGCGCGGCAACCCACACGAGCCACCACGGAAAATCGCGCAGCGCCGGCCGCATGCCGTGCCGCTGCGCGACGCGTTGCACGGCCCGCGCCATCTGCATGCCGTCCTCATCCCAATGCCCGTCCAGATGGAAACGCGCGAACGGCTCCAGCGTCTCGCGCCGCTCGATCAGCTCGACCATCGTGCGGGCCACGTCGGGCACATACGCCCATTGATGGCCAACGCCGCGGCTCGGCACGCTGATGGCCGCGACGGGCCGCCCCGGCTTGACCAGCCCCTGCGAGAACCAGCTGTTGCCGAGTTGCGGCCCGAAGAAATCGCCGGCGCGCACGACGATCGTCCGCACGCCGTGCGCGCTGGCGTCCTGCAGCCGCCGCTCCAGTTCGACCCGGATCGCGCCCTTGCGGGTCGCCGGATGCTGCGGCGCATCTTCCCGCAGCACCGGAAATGCATCGGCGCCGAAGTTGTAGACCGTGCCCGGCAGCACGACGGTCGCCTGCGCGGCCCGCGCCGCCGCGATCGTGTTGTCGATCATCGGCAGCACCTGCGTGGCCCAGTTCCGGTATCCGGGCGGGTTCACCGCATGCACGATCACGCTGCAGCCGCGGGCGGCGCGCACCACTGCATCGCGATCCAGCGCGTCTCCGCGCACCCAGGCGATGCCGTCGCGCTCCACGCCCTCGGCATCGAGCCCGCGCTTGAGCGCACGCACCTGCCAGCCCGCATCGCGCAACTGCCGCGCGACTTCCCCGCCGATCCCGCCGCTCGCGCCGAGCACGAGCGCCTGCCGTTGCATCCCGCTTGCGTTTGCCGTCATTGCCGCTCTCCTTGAATGAAACCATCACGACACGCATTCTGCGGCGCCGCCTGCTATCAAGGAATTGCCGAACCCAGTCGATCAGCTATACATTTATGCATGACCACCGATCTGAACTGGGAACGCTACCGCACCTTCCTCGCGGTGCTGACGGAAGGCTCGCTGTCCGGCGCGGCCCGCGCGCTCGGCATCACGCAGCCGACGGCCGGCCGCCATGTCGCGGCGCTCGAAGCCGCGTTCGGCCAGACGCTGTTCACGCGGTCGCCGTCGGGCCTGCTGCCGACCGAGGCGGCGCTCGCGCTGCGCGGCCATGCGGAGGCGCTGCGCAGCGCGGCGGCCGCGTTCGAGCGCGCGGCGGCCAGCCACGGCGCCGGCGTGCGCGGCATCGTGCGGATCTCGGCCAGCGACGTGATCGCCGTCGAGGTGCTGCCGCCGATGCTCGCGCAATTGCGGCGCGACCATCCGGGGCTCGTGATCGAACTGGTGCCGACCGACCGCATCCAGGACGTGCTCAAGCGCGAGGCCGACATCGCGGTCCGGATGGCGCGGCCCGCGCAGGACGCGCTCGTCGCGCGGCGTGTCGGCGAAATCGAGGTCGGACTGTATGCGCGCGACGATTACCTGGCGCACCATGGCGCGCCCGCGACGATCGACGCGCTCGCCCATCACGCGCTGATCGGCTTCGATACGGTCACGCCGTTCATCCGCTCGGCGGGGCGAGGCATGCCGCAGTGGCAGCGCGACGCGTTCGCGCTGCGCACCGACAGCAACCTCGCGCAGCTTGCGCTGATCCGCGCCGGCTACGGGATCGGCTTCTGCC
Source organism: Burkholderia anthinoferrum (assembly GCF_002925705.1). Classification (NCBI taxonomy): domain Bacteria; kingdom Pseudomonadati; phylum Pseudomonadota; class Betaproteobacteria; order Burkholderiales; family Burkholderiaceae; genus Burkholderia; species Burkholderia anthinoferrum. The sequence goes on along the minus strand of NZ_LFZP01000049.1, from coordinate 209,494 downwards.
AGACGGCGCTCGCGAAACGCGACGCGCGGCTCGTGCGCGTGCTGCCCGACGGGCCCGCGATGCGGCTGGAAACCTGGGTCGTGATGCACGAGGATCTGCGGACGAGCCCGCGCTGCCGGGCCGTGTTCGATGCACTGGCCAACGGGCTGCGTACGTATGCGGACGGTGAGCTCGCCGAGTAGAAAGCGGCGTGGGTGAATCGCGGGGGCCGCGCCATTCGTGGATTTTTCCCGGCGAACAGGATGTCCGCGATGCACGCGGCACGGTTTTACATCAGCAATTGACGCGACAGCACCTCGCGCGCCTGGGTGACGGTCTCGCGCTCGCCCGGCAGCGGCGGTGTCAGCGAAAACACCGCGTCGGGCAGCGGCGGCAGCCGGTATTTCGTGCCGAGCCGCATCAGGCCGTCGCCGATCGCCGACGCGCACAGGCAGCCGACCCCGAGCCCCGCCGCGAGCATAGACTGCAACCCCGCGACGCCCGACGCGCTGTGCACGAGCACGTACGGCGTGTGCCGCTCGTCGAGCGAGCGCACCGCGACCTGATGCATCATGCAGTCGTCCGGCAGCAACACGAGCGGCAGCGGTTCGGGCAACTGCTCGGCGAGCGCGGGCGACGCGACCCACGACAGCGGTTCGCGCCGCAGCACCCAGCGCGTATCGGCCGACACCGGCCGGAACGGCCCGCTCGACATGTTCATCACGACGCCCAGATCGATCTGCCCGCGCGCATGCGCCGCTTCGATATCCGCGCTCTTCATCGCGCTCACGTGCAGGCTCAGCTGCGGATAGCACTCGCGCAGCCGCGCCAGCATGCCCGCCACTTCGTTCGTGCGGTAGTAGTCGGTGATCGCGACGCGCAACTCGCCCTTGATCGCCTGCCCACGCAGTTCGTCGAACGCGGCCTCGTTCAGCGCGACGATGCGCCGCGCGTGCTGCAACAGCCGCGAGCCGGCCGGCGTCGGCTCGACACCGCGCTTGCTGCGCACGAACAACGGCACGCCGGCGCGCGATTCGAGCTTGCGCACCTGCTCGCTGACCGTCGATTGCGACAGGTGCAGCAGCGGCGCGGCGGCCGTCAGGCTGCCGGCGTCCGCGACCGCCGCGAACGTGCGCAACTGGTCCAGATCGAAACCGCGCATCGCCTTCCTCCATCCATCGAATAACCCGATGGATGCTACCACTCTTTCCCGCTTTTCCGAACCATGAGCGATGACCAGAATATGGGGTCAACGGCCTGCTCGCGTCCATCGCTTATCGGGCCCTCTTTTTTTCGGATCTGCTTTCATGACGAACAACACCCTTGCCCCCTGCGCGTCGGCCGGCGCGGCTGCCGCGGCGACGCCCCGCAGCCATCACGGCTGGGCGCTCGTGGTCCTGCTGGTCGGCGCCATTCTGCCGCCGCTCGACTACTTCATCGTGAATCTCGCGCTGCCGGCCATTCGCGACGGCATCGGCGCGCGCCAGGCCGAGTTGCAGCTCGTCGTGTCGGCCTATGCATGCGCGAACGCGGTCGCCCAGATCACCGGCGGGCGGCTCGGCGACCTGTACGGACGCAAACGCATGTTCATGGTCGGCATGGCCGGCTTCGTGCTCGCGTCGACGCTGTGCGGGCTCGCCGACAACGGCACCGTGCTCGTCGGCGGACGCGTGCTGCAAGGCCTGTTCGCCGCGATCCTCGCGCCGCAGGTGCTCGCGACGATCCGCAGCGTGTTCAGCCCGCACGAACAGGTGCGCGTGATGGGCTTCTACGGGTTCGCGTTCGGCCTGGCGGCCGTAATCGGCCAGCTCGGCGGCGGCGCGCTGATCAGCCTGCATCCGTTCGGGCTCGGCTGGCGCGCGATCTTCCTCGTCAATCTGCCGATCGGCATCCTGGCGCTGATCGGCAGCTGGCGCTTCATCCCGGAAAACCGCCCGCCGCGCGGCCAGCGCATCGACGTGTCGGGCACGGTGCTGCTGTCGCTGTTCCTGCTGATGCTCGTGTATCCGCTCACGCACGGCCGCGAAGCCGGCTGGCCGCTATGGATGATCGCGTGCGGCGTCGGCGCGCTGCCGATGCTCGGCGCGCTGCTGACGGTCGAATCGCGCCGGCTCGCGCGCGGCCGCGATCCGCTGCTCGACGTGCGCCTGTTCCGCAACCCGGTCGTCGCGCTCGGGCTCCTGCTCGCGTTCCTGTTCTACATGCTGAGCGCGTTCTTCCTGAGCTACGGGATTTATCTGCAGGGCTGCCTGAACTGGTCGCCGCTCGCGTCCGGGTTCGCGATCCTGCCGCTCGGGCTCGGTTTTCTCGCGAGCCCGCTGCTGATGCCGCGCCTCGTCGCCCGGTTCGGCGCGTATCGCGTGCTCACGCTCGGCTTCGCGATGCTCGCGGCCGGCGTCGCGACCGCCGCCACGCTCGCCCGCGACGGCGCGCCCGGGCCCGGCTTCTATGCGGGCATCGCGGCGATCGGCATCGGACAAGGGCTCGTGCTGCCGTCGGTCGTGCGGATCGTGCTGGCGGAAGTCGACGCGGCCCGCGCGGGCGTGGCGTCGGGAATGGTCAGCGCGATGCTGCAGATCGGCGCGGCGGTCGGCGCCGCGACGATCGGCGGCGTGTTCTTCGCGCGGCTCGGCACGCATCCGGCCGCGCTCGATTACGTGCAGGGGTTCAGGGTGTCGATGTTCACGCTGACGGCCGTGTTGCTCGGCTGCATCGCGCTGTCGATGGCGCTCGAGCCGCTGCATCGGCGGCTGCATGGGGATGCGTGACGCCGGATGCGCGACGGAAATGGCCTCGTCAGTCCAACGCCGGCAACCGATGCGGTGCATGCAACGCATGGCCGCTCGCAGGCATCCGGTTTATTTGCGATGCTCGCGCTGCGCTTGCCGCGCCTCCCATTCGGCCAGCTCGACGCGATAGCGCGCGAGCGCTTCGTCGTACAGGTCGAAGACGCACGGCGAGCAGCCGCGGTTGCAGCAGTCTTCCAGTTCGGGTTGGATAGGCGGGATCGGACGGGGATCGTCGATGGACGGATCTCCGGAAGCTTGGTTCGGCACGGCGTGGTCCGGTAATGTGGAGAAGCGAGTATCGGGCGATCCGGGCCGCCGCCGCTTTCGGCAGGGCGGGCCGGCCGACGATGAACGCGTCCACGTTTATCACGGCGCGATCGCCGAACGCGGCACGCCGCTGCGTTACCCCATTTCCGCCCCCACAGGAGCTGCGCGATGGCCGAAGCCGTGAATCCGCCGGAAGTCTGGGCGCCGTTCGGCGCATTCTCGATGGCCGTGATCCAGGGCGACGGCCGGATCGTGCATCTGAAGGGTCAGGTCGCGCTCGACCGCGCCGGGCAGGTCGTCGGCGCCGGCGACATGCGCGCCCAGGTCCGGCAAACGCTCGACAACATCCGTGACGTGCTGGCCGCACTGGGCGGGCAAATGCGCGACGTGATCTCGCTCGTCCATTACGCCATCGACATCGACGCATTCATGCACGCCGGCGACATCCGCAACGCTTATTTCGCCGAACCCTACCCGGTGACGACGACCGTCCAGGTCGAGCGTCTCTACCGTCCCGACCTGCTGATCGAGATCGCGGCCATCGCCGAGATTCCGCTGGCGCGGTTTCGTCGTCCCGGGACGGCCGCATGAAGGGCGTCCTGCCCGCCTGAAACCGCGCGCCGGTCGCGACATTCGCGACCGGCGCGCACTTGCTCGCACCCGCTCGCCTACTTCGCGGGCGTGCCCGGCTTCACCGCGTCCGGTTTGTCGGCCAGCGGCTGCCACGCGGCGCCGAGCGAATACCAGTCGACGCGGCGCGTGAGCGTCATGATGCCGGCGAGGATCGCGAACAGCAGCAGCGAGCCGAGCATCAGCGCATTGTCTTCCGACAGCAGCAGCCCGTAGAGCGCCGCGTACAGCATCGCGAGCAGCGCCGTGAACGTCGCGCCGCGCTTCACGCTGTGCAGCACGAACGACAGGTAGAAGCCGAGCAGCCCGATGCATGCGCCGCTCGCCACGAGATACGCATAGCCGAACGCAATGTGTTCGGACAGGCTCAGCAGCAGCAGGAAGAACAGCGCGAGCGACAGGCCGACCAGCGTGTACTGGATCGGATGAATGCGCAACCGCTTCACGAGTTCGTACATGAAGAAGCTCGCGAACGTGAGCATCACGAACAGCGCACCGTATTTCGTCGCGCGTTCGGCCTGCAGATAGACGTTCACGGGTTCGATCACCGACACCGACGCCCTCTCGATCCCACCGTCGCCGTTGCCGTTGCCGGACGCCACTTGCTCGCGCGCCTTCGTGTTGAACGACGTCACGCGCCAGTTGCTGACGAAGCCGCGCGCATCGACCGTGCGCTCGGCCGGCAGGAATTCGCCGCCGAAGCTCGGGTGCGGCCACGTCGATTTCAGCGAGAAGTCGTTCTGGTCGCCCACCGGCGCGAACGCGACCGACTCCGCACCGGCCAGCGGCAGCGCGATGCTGAACGGCACGACCGTCGCCCCCGCGTTTGCGTCCGCCAGCGCCGCGAGATCGACGTTCGCATGCACGCCCTGGCGCAGGCTGTCGAGCCGCGTGCCCTGCTCCACGTCGATCCGCTTGCCGCCGATGCGCAGGTCGGGCTGCGCCTTCAGCCCGCGAAGATCGCCGATGCCGAGCGCGACGTACGCGCCGTCGACCTTGAAGCTCACGTGGCCGTCGGCCTGCGGCAGCTTCTTCAGGTCCGGCAGCGGCAGCGTGCCGGTCATCCGGCTGTCGAGCGCGTACACGAGCGCCTTGTGAATGCCGCGATAGCGCGTGCTGACCGACAGCGTGCCGTCGACGTTCAACGTCTTCGGGAATACGAGCAGCCGTTTCGCCTCGCTCTTCAGGCTGGTTTTCGCCTTGCCGCCGGCCCGCACGTCGTCGCTCACGCGCGTGACTTCCGTGTAACGGACGACGAGCACCGGCCCCGTCACCGTCTGCGGCCCCGCATAGCTCGCCCAGATGCTTTCCAGCGCACTTTGCCGATAGTCGGCGCGTTCCCGCACGATGCTCTGGACCATCTGCAGCGGGATCAGGATCGCCAGCGCGAGAAACGCGGTAATCATGGACTTGAACAACAGGACTCGATTCATTGCTGGCAGGTACCGGAGTGGAAGGTACGGTCAGCATGAGCGGCCCCGGTGAAGGGCGATTGAAGCCGATGTGAAGCGAATGTGTGGCGGGCGTGAAGCGCGCGATCAGCCCGCCGACGGCAGCGTGAGCGTCGCGCATGCGCCGCCTTCCGCGCGGTTCGCGAGCGCGACCTGGCCGCGGTGCAGCATCGCGACTTCACGGACGAAACACAGCCCGAGGCCCGTGCTGCGATCCTGCCCGTCGGGCCTCGGCAGCGAATAGAAGCGTTCGAACACGCGCGACAATGCGTAGTCGGGCACGCCGGGGCCGTCGTCCGCGACGCGCACGACCGCGACGTGCGCCCTGCCCGCCGGCTGCCGCTCGAGCGCGATGCGTATCGTGCTGCCCGGCGGCGCGAAATCCAGCGCGTTGTCGAGCAGGTTGCCGAGCGCCTGCCGCAGCAGGAACGGATCGCCGTCGACGACCACCGCATCGGCTCCATCGGCCGCATCCGCCGCACCATTCGCGTCGATCCGCAAGCTCACGCCGCGCTGCCGCGCGCGCGGCTCGATATCGTCGACGAGCTGTTCGAGCACCGGCCGCAGCGCGACCGGTTCGTGCACCGACAGGCGCTGCTTCTGTTCGACCTCGGCCAGCGCGAGCAGCTTGCGGATCATCTGTTCGAGGCGGCCGGCCTGGCGGCGGATGTTCTCGGCGAAGCGCCGGCGGTTCGCGACCGGCATGTCCTCCTGCAACAGCTCGGCCGCGCCGCTGATCGCGGCCAGCGGGCTCTTCATCTCGTGCGTGAGCGTGTGGATGTAGGTTTCGACGTATTGCCGGTCTTCCAGCCGCCGATGCATGCTTTCCACCGCGCGCCCGAGCTCGGCCAGCTCGTTCGCGCCCTGCAGCGGCATCGACGCGCGCTCGCCGGCCGCGATCGCCCGCGCATAGCGCTGGAGGCGCCGCAGCCCGAGCACCAGCCACCCCGTGCACGCGACGCCGATCAGCATCGCGCCGCCCATCAGCAACGCACCGTACAGCATGATCTTGCGCTGGCTGCGGGCGATGAACGGCGCGACCGTCTGGTTCGGTTTCGCGATCGTCAGCACGCCGATGATCTCGTCGCCGCGCCGGATCGGCGCCGCCACGTGCATCACGGTGCTGCCGTCGTCGTTCGGATCGCTGCGCGTGCTGCGCGCGCCGTATTCGCCGCGCAGCGTCCGGTACACGTCGTTCCAGCGCGAGTAGTCCTGCCCGACCGCGCTGCCGGACGAGTCGTAGCGCACGATGCCGTGCGCGTCGGTGATGTAGAGGCGGTAGCCGATCGCGTTCTTCTGGATGCCCCACACGTTCGCGCTGACCGGGCGCTCGTGCAGTTTCCCGAGCTGCCGCGCGAACGCGCCGTCGGCGATATGCCCGTTCGCCATGTCGTCGGCGGCCAGCGTCGCCAGCACCTGCGCGGTGTCGACGAGCGTGTCCTCCATCGCTTCGCGCACGCCGGGCTTCACCTCCTGCACGAACACGCGCAGCGTGATCAGCGCGGCCAGGCCGACGATCAGGAAAAAGCCGAAGAAGATGCGCAGGCCGATATGCATGGGCGGAGCCGGTCGTTACGGTTGCAGCGAATAACCCATCCCGCGATGCGTGCGGATCGGGTCGCGCTCGGGATCGATCGCGCGCAGCTTGGCGCGCAGCGTCTTGACGTGCGTGTCGACCGTGCGGTCGGCCGAATCGAGCGCTTCGTGCCACACGAGATCCATCAGTTGCTCGCGCGAGTAGATGCGCCCCGGATGCCGGACCAGCAGCGCGAGCAGCCCGAATTCGTACCGCGTGAGGTCCAGCGCGTGGCCGAGCCACGACACGCGCGCGCCATCGATGTCGAGCGTGAAGCCGGAGGCAACCGGTGCGCACGCATCGGCCGGCGCGGGCGCGGGCACCGGTTCCGGCGCGGCCGCGCGGTGGAAGCGGCGCAGGATCACGCGCACCCGCGCCGCCAGCTCGCGCGGCGAAAACGGCTTGACGACGTAATCGTCGGCGCCGATCTCGAGCCCGACGATCCGGTCGATCTCGTCGTGCCGCGCGGTCAGGAAAATTACCGGAATATCGGTGAACGTGCGCAGCCGCCGGCATACCTCGAAGCCGCTGAGGTCCGGCAGGCCGACGTCGAGCACCACGAGATCGACACGCGTAGCGCGCAGCTGATCGAGCGCCGCCTGCCCGAGCGTGCAGTGCATGGTCTGCATGCCGTCGGTGCCGAGGGCATAGACGATCGTGTCCGCGATCGCCTGTTCGTCTTCGACGATCAGGATGGTGGGCTGTGTCATGGCCTCGGATTCGGGTCTCGGATTCGGTCTCGGGTTCGGGTCTCGGGTTCGGGTCTCGGGTTCGGGTCTCGGGTTCGGGTCGCGCGATCCGGTGCGACATTGTACGCACGGCCGGACCCGGCGAGCCCTCCCCGGCGCACTACGCGACGCGCCCGCTCACCGGAATCGACGCACCGGTGATCGCCTGCGCGTCGGGCGACAGCAGGAATCCGATCGTCGCCGCGAGCTGTTCCGGGCGGACCCAGCGCGAGAAGTCGGCGTCGGGCATGTCCTTGCGGTTCGGCGGCGTGTCGATGATGCTCGGCAACAGCGCGTTCACGGTCACGCCGCGATCGAGCAGCTCCGCCGCGAGCGCCTCGGTGAGCCGCGCGACACCCGCCTTCGCGGCCGCATACGCGCCCATCCCCGCGCCGGCCTTGAACGCCGCGCCCGCGCCGATGTTGACGATGCGGCCGGCCTGGCTCGCCACCAGGTATGGCAGCGCGGCCTTCGACGCATTCAGCGCCGTCTTCACGTTCAGTTCGTACATGCGGTCCCACGTGGCGGCATCGCCGTCGGCGATCGTCTGCCACACGAATGCGCCGGCGATGTTCAGCAGCGCGTCGACCCGGCCGAATTCGCGATTGACCGTTTCGAGCGCCTGCACGGCGGCCCGCGGATCGACGAGATCGATGCCGCCGATGCGCAACGCATCGGCCGGCACGCCGGGCAGCGCCTGCGCCGCCGGAGCCGTGCCGCGGCCGATCAGCGCGACGCGGGCGCCGCGCTCGCCGAGCCACGCGGCCGTCGCGACGCCCAGATGACCGAAGCCGCCGGTGATCGCGACTGCCTTGCCTTTCAGGTGGTGTTCCATCGATGTGTTCTCCTGGATCGAGGGTGATGGGTTGAAATGCCGACAGCGTAGCGCCGTTCACGCGTTCGTGCGCACGGCGATGAGGGTGCGGCAGCGCGGCGTCCCTGTCGTTTCGCCGCGGTCGCGGGCCCACGCGCGGCCGGCGGCATCGCGAGACGGATCGCGGCTCATGCGTCGCGAGACGGCGCGACGTGGCGGACGTGGCTCGACAAGCGCGCAGTCGAACGGCCGGGCATAATGCGCGATGCCCGCCAGGTGCGGCGCACGGCACGACAACCAAGCCCGCCTGGCCGACGGCACGTACCACCGCCGACTCGCCTCCCAATCTCAACCGTCAATCCCATGCAAGTACTCGTCATCGGAACCGGCAAGCTCGCCAACGAGTTGCTCGGCTCGCACACGCTCGACCCGGCCGCCTGCCGCGTGATGCCGTGGCCGGACAGCGCGCGAACCGACGCCCGACGTAGCGACGCCCGACGTAGCGACGCACGAACGATCGTCGTCCATGCCGGCTCGGGCCGCGAACTCCCCGACGCGATCGCATTCTGCCAGGCCACCGCGTCGCCGCTCGTCGAGTTGTCGACCGGCTCCGACCTCGAAACGGGGACGTACGGCTTTCCGGTCGTGCTGTGCCCGAACACGAACATCCTGATGCTGAAGTTCATGTGCATGCTGGAAGCCAGCGGCCACCTGTTTCGCGACTGCGAGATCGGCGTGACGGAATCGCATCAGGCCGGCAAGACGTCCGTCCCCGGCACGGCCGTCGGTATCGCCCAATCGCTCGGCGTACGGCCGGAAGACATCCGCTCCGTGCGCGACCCGGCCGTGCAGCGCAGCGAACTCGGCATCCCCGACGATCAACTCGGCCGCCATGCGGTTCACCGGATACGCATCGACGACGGCGCATGCAGCCTGCAGTTCGAATCGCGCGTATCCGGCGCGACACCCTATGCGGATGGCGTATCGCGCATCGTCGAAGCCGTCCGGCAGCACGATCTCGAGCATCGCCGCTATTCGATCGTCGAGTTCATCCGCAACGGCTGGCTGTAGTCGCGGCGCGGCGTGCGGCACGTGCCCTCATGGCGCGGGCCGTCCGCAGATGCCCGCACGGCCTCGCCGAAACCGATGCCCGCGCTGGCTCACCGCTACCCGTTGCCCAGCACCGCCCCGCTCTCCGGCAAGGTCGCGCCGCCGTCGACGACGATCGTCTGCCCGGTGATGTACGCCGCGTCGGCCGATGCAAGAAACAGCATCGCGTTCGCGATGTCCTCGGGCTCGCCCATCCGCGCGAGCGGAATGTCGCGCGCGATCTGCGCGGCGACGGACGCGTCGCCGAGATTGCCGGCCGCCGGCGTGCGGATCATCCCCGGTTCGACGCCGTTGACCGTCACGTTGCGGCGCGCCAACTCCAGCGCCGCCGCCCGAATGAAGCCGTTCACGCCGGCCTTCGACGCCGCGTAATGCGCGAGCCCCGGATAGACGACGCGCGGCCCCGTCACCGACGACGTGACGAGCAGCCGCCCGGCCCCCGCGCGCTCGAAGGCCGGCAACGCGGCCTGCGCAAGCCAGAACAGCGCCGACAGGTTGACCGACAGCGTGCGCTCGAGCGTCGGCTCGTCGATCCGCGTGAACGGCGTCAATGGAAAATACGCGGCATTGTGGACGACGACATCGAGCCGGCCGCCGTCGCGCTCGACCGCCGCGACGAGCGCATCCAGTTCGTCCCGGCTCGCGGCATCGACCCGATACGCGCGCGCTTCGCCGCCCGCGCTCGCCAGCGCGCCGGCCTGCACGGCCGCCGCGTCGCCGTTCAGGTCGGCCACGGCGACGAATGCGCCGGATTCCGCGAAACGGCGCGCGATCGCCGCGCCGATTCCTTGCGCGGCGCCCGTGACGAGCACGACGCGCCCGCTGAAATCCGCATGCAGGCGGCCGCTGCCCCGCACGGCAGTCATCGCTGCGCCTCGTCGCCGACCGGATGCACGGTTTCGTTCAGTACCTGCGCGTAAGCACCGACCGGGAAATTCGACAGCGTGCCGAAATCGCCGCCCTGATAGCCGAAGATCTTGCCGTCGGTCTTGCGTTGCGCGAGGTCGATCAGCACGACGCCGAGCGTCGGCACCACCTTTTCGCGCCACACGAACAGATACAGCGCGTCCGCAATCTTGAAGTAATGACAGCGGTCGACATCGGCCAGCCCGCCTTCGACGCCCTGCAGGCACTGCCATGCGTAGAAATTCTCGTTCAGGTAGATGTGCTCGTAGCATTCGGTCGGGCTGTAGCGATACATCGTCCGTTTGCCGATCAGTTCGCGCGTGGGCGCGTGAAGCGGGCCCGGCTCGGCGTGGCCGCCGAGCGTGCCGTGCCGGAATTGCGCGTCGACGGCCGTCAGCGGCAGCCCGCGCGCGACGCGCGTGAACGCATCGATGCGCGTGTCGGCTTCCGTCGGCAACGTACCGACGACCGACGTCCACACGCCGTTGTCGAGATCGATCACGAGGCTGACCGATGTCGCCCGAGCGGTGGCATCGATGTAGTCGACGAAGTACAGCCCGTCGCGCAGCCGCGTCACGCGGCATGGCGCGCGGCCGCCCGTATCGGCGACCGCGTCGCGCCACTGCAGCGCACCCGGCTCGAACGTATGGACGCGCCATGCGCACGATGCGTCGACGAGCGTCAGCGTCCGCCCGACGAGCGCGTCGACGGATGCAAGGATGTTCGCCTCGGGCGCGAAGCCGTCCGCGAGCGCACCCACCTGAATGAATACCGGATCCTGTCGTTCCACCTGCCGCCTCCCGTGCAGCCTCAGGCCCGGCGGGCCGTGTACGCTGCTCATGCGCACATGGTGCGGGCTGCGCGCGCCGCGCGGTATCGGCCAAAAGGATGAAGGGCGCGCGGCGCCGGAACACGCTAAAGTGCACGTGATCCGCGCCGCCCCCGGCACGAGGAGCGCACATGCACCGTGTCATCCATTACCGACGCACCGGCGAAGGCATCGAGGCAATCAGCCTCGAGTCCGACCGCGCGTTTCCGCGCCACGCGCACGACGAATTCGGGGTCGGCGTGATCGTCAGCGGTGCGCACCGGTCGTGGAGCGGCCGCGGTCAGGTCGACGCGCTCGCAGGCGACGCGATCATGGTCAACCCGGGCGAGGTGCACGACGGCTCGCCGCTCGAAGCCGGCACCGGGCGGCGCTGGCGGATGCTCTATCTCGCCCCCGCGCTGGTCGCGAGCGTCGCGGCGGAAGAAGGCCTCGGCGGCGTCGAGCTTGCGCATCCGGCCGTGCGTGACACGCGGCTTGCGGCCGCCGTCGGCAGGCTGCATGCGCGCATCGTGGCAGGCGAAACCCAGCCGCTGGCCCGCGACGAAGCGCTCGTCATGCTCGTCGCCGGGTTGCTCGCCCGGCACGCAAGCCGCACGCTGCCGGCGGCCGGCGTCGCGCCGGCGGTCCGCGTCGCGCGGGAGCGGCTCGACGCGGCGCCGGCCGCACCCGTGTCGCTCGCCGAGCTGGCCGACCTGAGCGGCGTCAGCCGCTTCCAGTTGCTGCGCGGCTTTGCGCGCGAGCTCGGCATCACGCCGCATGCATACCTGGTTCAGTCGCGCACGCGGCTGGCGCGCGCGCTGCTGGCCAGCGGCCTGCCGATCGCCGATGCCGCGGCCGAAGCCGGCTTCGCCGATCAGAGCCACCTGACCCGCGCATTCGCGCGCCAGTTCGGCATCACGCCGGGGCGGTTCACGCAGGCGGGTTGAGTAACGCCGTCGGCCGCGCAGCGCCGCAGGCGCCGGGCGCACTGCGTTCGAAAGCGACTACCCCCTCGAAGGCCGCCGCGACCTGTTGCGTCAGCGCAAGCCGACGGTTCACCACCTTCAGTCCCGTCCCTGGCTGCAATTTCGTTCAAGACGCACGCTGCCGCCATACACGACGATGCAGCGCATGAAGACACGACTGATCGGCTATCTCTATCTCGCCGCCGCGATGGCGGGCGTCGGCAGCACCGTCATCGCGAGCCGTCTCGCGGCCGGCGGCCTGCCGCCGTTCGCGGCCACCGCGCTGCGCTTCCTGATCGCGACCCCGTTGCTGTTCGCGATGATGCGCGCACAGCGCATGCGCTGGCCGCGCATCTCCGCACGCGATGCCGTGCTGCTCGTCATTCAGGCGGCGGCGGGCGGCGTCGGATATACGGTGCTGCTGATCAGCGGCACGAAGCTGTCGTCGCCGCTCGATGCCGGCGTGATGCTCGGCACGTTGCCGGCCATGTCGACGCTGATCGCGGCCGTCGTGCTGCGCGAGCGGCAGACGCCGCGCGACTGGCTGGCCGCCGCGCTGGCCACGGCCGGCGTGCTGTTCGTCACGTTCGCGCCGGGCCATGCGATGCCGTCGCTGCAAACACTTGCCGGCGATGCGCTGGTGCTGGCGGCCGTCGCATGCGAAGCGGTCTTCATCCTGCTCAACCGTCGGCTTGCCGCGCCGTTGCCGCCGCTTGCGCTATCCACCGCGATGTCGGGCCTCGGCTTCGTGCTCGCACTCGTGCCGGCCGCGTTCGAATGGCATGCGGTGGCGAGCAGCTGGACCGTCGGCGCCGTGTCGGCGATCGTCTACTACGCATTGATTCCGACCGTGCTGGGTTACCTGTGCTGGTATGCGGGCTCGGCACGCACGAGCGGCACCGAGGCGGCCCTGTTCACCGCGGTCGCGCCGGTTTCGGCCGTGCTGTTCGCGGTCGCGCTGTTCGGCGAAACGCTGACCGGCACACGTGTCGCCGGCATCGCGCTCGTCGTCGCCGGCATGCTCGTCGGCGCGACGCGACGGCGCGAGCCGCCCGTCGAGCCGCGCGCCGCGCTCGCCGCGCAGGCCGCCGCCGACTGACTCGCGTTCGTCGCGTCCCCGCGGAGACGGCGGCGCCTCCGTCGACGTCGCAGCGCTCGTCGATCCAGCCTTTCCGACACACGGTCGACCGACTGTAGGAATGTGTCCGCGCACCGCAAAACCGTTGCGCACGACTGCGCAAGATGCAATATTCGCGTGGCCGATCCCTTTGACCATCATCGAACAACACTCCGCCACGCAATGAACAGGAAGGAAGCCAAAACAAGAATCGCGGTGCTGCTGTCCGCGGGAACGAGGAAGGCCGACGCGCTGGCCGAGCTATCCGGGCAAGGGCTCAAGGATCGCGTGCTCGCGCACCTGATCGCGTCGCGCCCCGACCCTGAACGCTGCCGCAAGAACAAGATACACATCCGGATCCTGATCGCGCTCGGCATCGCGCAGTTGGTCATCAGCCTGATGCTTGCGTACTACTTCCTCGCGTCCGGCGCCGGCGGCGTCCTGGTCACCGCCTTCCTGGCGTTGACCGTGCCGCTGTCGCTGCTGTTCATCTGGGGCTTCGCGACCCATCGTGTCGGCGCATATCACGCGTTCATCCTGCTGTCGCTGCTGCAGATGCCGAAGACCGTCGCCGATCTCGGGCGGGATCCGTCCGCCGCGCTGCCGAGCCTCGCGATCACGGTCGCGCTGGTCGGTTATGTCTGGTTCGTCCGCAACCGGTTGTTCCCCGACTACGGCTGGTTCACGCCGCGCAAGGTCGAGGGCCGCTACGCGTTCGTGGAACGCGCCTGACGCCGCGGCATCGATTCGTACGCAAAAAAGGCGCCGGGCCGCCCCGCCATCGCGGGAAGGCCCGGCGCCTTCTGCATGCCGGAACCGGTCGGCTTACTTGGCCTTTTCAGCCGAATCGCTGATCGCCTGGCCGCCCTTCGAAATGTCCTGGCCCACGCCGGCGACGGTATTGCAACCGGCGAGCGCGGCGGTCACCACCAGCAGCATTGCAGCAATCGTACGCGTCATTCTCATTCTCCTTCGAATCAACAAGCCCGACCGGGCGAATCGTGTGCGGCGCGGCGCCCGGCACGCTGCCGGACACGGGGCCTGACCTGATTATACGGAGACGCGCGCCGCGCGCCAGTACGGCCCCGCGAGTGTCATACGCGCCACCCCTGCGCGCACAGATTTTTCTTGACTTCATCGCGGCAGAAATTAATATACGCACCGCGTATATTTTCCGCCCAGGAGCCGCCGATGACCGTTCCCCAGCAAGCCTTCCTCCGCGACGCGATGCGCCGCCTCAACATGACCCGCGAGGCATTCGCGAATCGCATCGGCGTCAGCCGCCGCGCGCTGGATACGTGGCTGCTTCCGGACGATTCGCAGGAATCGCGCGGGATGCCCGAAATCGTTGAGCGCTTCGTGTCGGAAATCGTCGAGCGTTCGGCGCCGGATGGCGAGAACTATACGCAAAGCGTAGACAAGCAAGGGCTCGCGAAGCAATTCCTGTTCGAAGGCAAGCCGCAGTTGATCTCGGTCGACCAGTTTTCGCGGGATTCGGTCGAGGCGCTGTTCCGCGTGGCCGACGTCATGCAGCCGATCGCGCGGCGTCACAAGATTTCACGCGTGCTCGAAGGCGCCGTGCTCGGCAACCTGTTCTTCGAGGCCAGCACGCGCACGCGCGTGTCGTTCGGCGCGGCCTTCTGCCGGCTCGGCGGCTCGGTGTGCGACACGACGGGCTTCACGTTCTCGTCGATGGCGAAGGGCGAATCGATCTACGACACGAGCCGCGTGATGGCCGGCTACGTCGACGCGCTCGTGATCCGCCATCCGGAAAAAGGCTCGGTGGCCGAATTCGCACGGGCGACCAACCTGCCGGTGATCAACGGCGGCGACGGCCCCGGCGAGCACCCGAGCCAGGCGCTGCTCGACCTCTACACGATCCAGCGCGAGTTTTCGCGGCTCGGCAAGATCGTCGACGGCGCGCACATCGCGCTGGTCGGCGACCTGAAGTACGGCCGCACCGTGCACTCGCTCGTCAAGCTGCTCGCGCTGTACCGCGGGCTGAAGTTCACGCTCGTGTCGCCGCCGACGCTCGAGATGCCGGCGTACATCGTCGACCAGATCTCGACGAACGGCCACGCGGTCGAGCAGACGAACGATCTCGCGGCGGGCTTGCGCGGCGCGGACGTGGTCTACGCGACGCGGATCCAGAAGGAGCGCTTCACCGACGAGTCGTTCGAAGGCTATACGCCGGATTTCCAGATCAACCAGGCGCTCGTCGACTCGGTGTGCAAGCCCGACACGCTGATCATGCACCCGCTGCCGCGCGACAGCCGGCCCGGCGCGAACGACCTGTCGGTCGACCTGAACCGCGACCCGCGTCTCGCGATCTTCCGGCAGACCGACAACGGCATTCCGGTGCGGATGGCGATCTTCGCGGTGCTGCTGGGCGTCGAGAATCTCGTCCAGCATTCGATGCGCGACGCGACGTGGCGCCCGCCGGCATACCTGGGGCCGGAGGATGCGGTGTTTCACGGAATCGACTGATCTGCGGCCGGTCGCGCGCGCCCGAACGGGAATTCGCTGCAGTTCAAGGGCCGCGCGCAGACGTAACGCATTCAACGCGCCGACTTGCACGGCGCGTTGTCATTTTCGGCGCCGGTGACGTGACGGCCGCCGACCCGGCGCCGGCGGAACCAAGAGTCGATCACACGCAGGCCTGCTGCTTCGAACGGCGCGACGTCGCGCGTGGCCGCGATCGAACCGTTCGAGGCGGCGATTGCAGCGACGAAGCCATCGGCAGACGCCATTGCGTTGCCTGTCGCTCCCCGGCCACGAGCCTTCGCCCCCTCCGCAACATTCGTCAACAATTCCCCGACAAATGAGAACAAGAACGCTTCTCATTCGTAAAGAAATTACATAGAATGCCGCCTGAAAACAAATCGTAATAATCCCCGCTGGCATGCACATTTCCGTAGCGCACTGCCCCGGGAGCCACACCGCGAGGTCGAAGCGCACCATGAAGTCCCGTCCCGACGAGCTGAAGCTCGGCAAGTTCACCACCCTCTGCAGCGTGCTGGCCGCGAGCCCCGCGTTCGCCGACGGCACGCCGCCCGCGGCGACCGCCGGCACCGAAGGCCATCTCGCGCCGATCGAGATCCAGGGCAAGACCGAGCACAGCTACAAGGCCGACTTTTCCGCTTCCGCGAAATTCACCGCGCCGCTCGTCGACACGCCGAAATCCGTCACCGTGATCCCGCAGGAACTGATCCAGAACAGCGGCGCGACCACGCTGACCGAAGCGCTGCGTACCGTGCCCGGCATCACGTTCGGCGCCGGCGAGGGCGGCAACCCGCTCGGCGACCGTCCGTTCATCCGCGGCTACGACACGCAGGGCAGCATGTTCGTCGACGGCATGCGCGACACGGGCGCCACCACGCGCGAGATCTTCAACACCGAGCGCGTCGAGATCACCAAGGGTTCCGACGGCGCGTACGGCGGCCGCGGCGGCGCGGGCGGCAGCATCAACCTGATCACGAAGGCCCCGCACCTCGGCACGACGGCCGCCGCGAGCGCGGGCCTCGGCACCGACCGCTATCGCCGCTTCACCGCCGACGGCAACTGGCAGTTCGCCGATCACGCCGCGTTCCGCCTGAACCTGATGAGCCACAACAACGACGTGGCCGGCCGCGACGCCGTCAACAACGAGCGCTGGGGCGTCGCGCCGTCGATCGCGTTCGGTCTCGGCACGCCGACGCGCGTGACCGCGAGCTACTACCACCTGCAGACGGACGACATGCCCGACGGCGGCATCCCGTACTTCTATACGACGTCGAACAAGCCCGCGAACGTCGGCACGATCTATCCGGCGCCCGTCGATCGCCACAACTTCTACGGCCTGATCGACCGCGACTTCCGCAAGACCACGTCGGACATCAGCACGATCAGGATCGAGCACGACATCACGCCGAACCTCACGGTGCGCAACACCGCGCGCTACACGGAATCGACGCAGGACTACATCTGGACGCAGCCGGACGACAGCCAGGGCAACGTGGTGAACGGCAAGGTCTGGCGCCGCAACAACAACCGCAACAGCGCGATCAACAGCCTCGCGAACCTGACCGAGCTGTTCGGCGAATTCCGCACGGGCCCGTTCAAGCACAGCTTCAACACCGGCATCGAGCTGTCGCGCGAATGGGGCAAGCGCGACTCGTACACGGTCGCGACCGACACCGGCAAGATCTGCCAGAAAGGCATCGGCGCCGCGTCCGGCTACAACTGCACGAGCCTGTGGTCGCCGAACCCGAGCGATCCGTGGGCCGGCTCGATCTCGCGCAACAACGACTACGCGCATGCGCGCACCACCACGAAATCGATCTACGGCTTCGACACGATCGAGATCACGCCGCGCTGGCAGGTCAACGCCGGCGTGCGCGTCGACGACTACTCGACCCGCTTCACCGATACCAAGGCGAATGGCGGCAAGACCTACACGCGCGACGACACGCTGTTCAACTGGCAGGCCGGCCTCGTGTTCAAGCCCGCGCGGAACGGCAGCATCTATGCGTCGTATGCGACGTCGTCGACGCCCGCCGGCATGCTGCTCGGCGAAGGCAGCGAAACGCAGTCGCTCACGCCGGGCCGCGGCGGCGTCGGCCCGAATGCCGATCAGCTTTCTCCGGAAAAGAACCGCAGCATCGAACTCGGCACGAAATGGAACGTGCTGAACGACAAGCTGTCGCTGACGGCCGCGCTGTTCCAGATCGACACGACGAACGCGCGCGTGACGCTGCCGAACAACCAGTACGCGATGGTCGGCAACAAGCGCGTGCAAGGCCTCGAGCTCGGCGTCGCGGGCCAGATCACGAAGCAGTGGCAGGTGTTCGGCGGCTACACGTACATGAAGAGTGAACTACGCGACAACGGCAAGGACACCGCGAACAACGGCAACCGCTTCCCGAACACGCCGAAGCACAGCCTCACGATGTGGTCGAACTACGACATCACGCCGAAGTTCACGGTCGGCGGCGGCGCGTTCTACATGTCGGAAGTGTTCGGCGATCCCGCGAACCTGCGCGCCGTGCCGTCGTACTGGCGCTTCGACGCGATGGCGCAGTACCGGATCAACAAGAAGCTCGATCTGCAACTGAACGTGAACAACCTGTTCAACCGCACCTACTTCGATCAGGCGTATCCGGCGCACTATGCGTCGATCGCGCCGGGCCGCTCGGCGTTCGTCACGCTGAACGCGCGCTACTGATCGATGGAGGCCGTGTCGCTGAAGGCGCTCGCGTCGGTCTCGCCGCGCGAGTTCGCCGACATCCTGGCCGGGCCGCCCGAGCGCGCCGCCGCGTGGGTCGCGGCGGCGGCCGAGCACGGCATCGTCGATGCGCAGGCCGTGTACGGGCAATACCTGCTCGACGGCCACGGCGTGCCGCGCGATCCCGCGGCCGCGCTCACGTGGTTCCGGCATGCCGCGCAGGCGAATCATCCGATGGCGATGAACATGCTCGGACGCTGCTACGAGTTCGGCTGGGGCACGGCCGCGTGCGCGCCGGTCGCCGTGTACTGGTACCGGCTCGCCGCGCAGGCGGGCCTCGACTGGGGCATGTACAACTACGCGACCGCACTCGCCCTCGGCAACGGCGTCGACGAGAACCGCGCCGACGCGCTCGAGTGGTTTCGTCGCGCGGCCGCGCTCGGCCATGCGAAATCGATCAACCTGATCGGCGGCTTCTACGAGGACGGCTGGGTCGTACCGGTCGATATCGATGCCGCGTTCGACCACTATCGCCGTGCCGCCGTTGCCGGCGATTTTCGCGGCCAGTTCAACTACGCGCGGCTGCTCGCCGAGCGCGGGCGCGTCGACGAAGCGCTCGTGTGGCTCGCGCGGGTGCCGGCCACCGCGACACCCGCGTTCATCGCGAAGATGCGCGCGTATCTCGTGTCGTCGCCGCTCGACGCGTTTCGGTCGGCGGCGATGCAACTGGCGCCGCACGCAATGGAATCCGTATCATGATGCTTCACATCCCCGGCGTACTGACGAAAGCGCAGGTCGCGCAATGCCGCGAACTTCTCGATCGCGCCGAATGGATCGACGGCAACGCGACGTCCGGCGCGCAGTCGGCGCTCGCGAAACGCAACCGGCAATTACCGGAAGGCTCGCAGGCCGCACGCGCGGTGGGCGACGCGATCCAGGATGCGCTCGCGCGCCATCCGCTGTTCTTTTCCGCGGCGCTGCCGCTCAAGGTGTTTCCGCCGCTGTTCAATCGCTATGCAGGCGGCGAGACGTTCGGCACGCACGTCGACAACGCGATCCGGCTGCTGCGCGGCACGGATTTCCGCGTGCGCAGCGACCTGTCGGCGACGTTGTTTCTCGAAGAACCCGATGCGTACGAGGGCGGCGAGCTGTGCGTCGAGGATACGTACGGCGTGCATCGCGCGAAGCTGCCGGCGGGCGACCTCGTGCTGTATCCGGCATCGAGCCTGCATCACGTGACGCCTGTGACGCGCGGCGAGCGCGTCGCGTCGTTCTTCTGGATCCAGAGCATGGTGCGCGACGACGGCGACCGCACGCTGCTGTTTCAGCTCGATACGCAGATTCAGGCGCTTTCCGCGGAAAAGAGCGCGAAGGATCCGATGGTCATTTCGCTGACGGGGATTTATCACAACCTGTTGAGGAAGTGGGCGGATGCGTAGCCCGAGCCGGTCACGCCGCACGGCGCTTGCGCCGCATCGAAATGCGAGGCTAAAATGACCATAGTCTGATGACCATGACCATATCATGATGCCGCACGCTCCCGTATCGAAATCCGAATTCAAGGCTCGCGCGCTCGAATACTTCCGGCTCGTCGAGGCGTCGGGCGAAAGCCTGATCGTCACCGACCACGGCAAACCGACGCTCGAGATCCGCCCGTATCGCTCGCGCGAAGCCCAGCCGTTGGACATATTGCGCGGGTCGGTCATGCGCTACGACAATCCTGTCGATCCGATTGCGGAAGATGATTGGGAGGCGTCGCGGTGATCGTGCTGGATACGCATGCATTGGTGTGGTGGGTAGCGGGCGACCCCGCGCTCAGCAAGAAGGCGCGGAGCGCGATCGATCGCGCGCGGAGCGAAGGTGCGCTCGCCGCATCCGCGATCTCCGCGTGGGAAATCGCGATGCTGGTGCGCAACGATCGCCTCGCATTGACGATGGATGTCGACGCGTGGCTCGCCACCGTCGCGCAGATCGACGGCATGCGTTTCGTGCCGGTCGATGCCGACATCGCCGCGAAATCCACCGACCTGCCCGGCACGTTCCACAAGGATCCGGCCGATCGCATGATCGTCGCGACCGCGCGGCGTCTCGGCGCGCCGCTCGTCACGCGCGACGAAAAAATCCGCGCGTACGCGCACGTCAAGACGCTCTGGTAAGCGTCGCCCGCGCTCGGGTCATATCGCGGCGCGTTCTGCACGAGACTCTGGCATATTGGCGATTCGTCTGACCAAAACGACCGCGGCCACCCTGCTCGACATCGGCCGACGGCCTGCAACCGGCCTCGCCATCATGAACGCCACCGACCAGGAATCGTCGGGCGCGTGCTACACGCACAACCCGTTCCTCAGTCGCGCGGCCGCGCGAAACCGCCAGATCCTGATCGACGCGCTGACGCACGCCGGCTTCACGAATTACCCGTCCGAATGGTGGCACTGGTCGTTCGGCGATCGCTATTGGGCCGTGATACAGAACGAATCGCACGCAATTTACGGTCCTGTCGACGAAAGCATGCTCGACGAAGCGGCGCGATGACAGTTTTCCCGATCCGGCAGGCGTGATTCGGTAACATCCTCACTTGCCGATCCCCGTGTGCTCCCGCACAATCGCAGCACCTGCCTCACTCCCCTCGCGCCGATGTCCTATGCGTCACTCGCCACCGGCGTCCTGCTCGCCGGCGGCCTTGGTCAACGCTTCGACCCGAGCGGCCTGCACAGCAAGCTGCTCGCCCGGCTCCCCGACGGCACGCCGGTTGCGGTGGCCGCCGCCCGCCGTCTCGCGGCAGCCACCGCCGACGTGATCGCCGTCGTGCGTCCCGGCGCCGAAACGCTTGCGATTCTGCTGAACGAAGCCGGCTGCCAGGTCGTCTATGCACCCGACGCGTTGCGGGGCATGGGCGCGAGCCTCGCGGCCGGCGTCCGCACGACGCCCGATGCGAGCGGCTGGCTCGTCGCGCTCGGCGACATGCCGTGGATCGCCGCTTCCACCTACGAAACGGTCGCACGCGCGCTCGAAGCCGACAACGCATCGATCGTCGCGCCCGCGCATCGCGGCGTGCGCGGGCATCCAGTCGGTTTCGCCGCGCACCACTTCGAAGCACTGGCCGCCCTCGACGGCGACACGGGCGCCCGCGCGCTGTTCGCCAGCGCACCGGTGCAACTGCTCGATATCGACGATCCCGGCATCCTGCGCGACGTCGATACACCGGCGGACTTGCGCTGACTTCGATTGCGCGACCTCGCGAGATTCCGCACGAACACCGTCAATAGGCGGATTTCGCCGACGATCGGGAGCCTGCCGCAAGAACCCGCTGCAAACGCGCGCCCGATTGGCTATAACCAAGACGAGGCGCGTCCACCGCGCCACCGCCGTCACGCACCGCACGAGTTCTCCATGAGCGACCACACGACCCCGACGCCCGAGCCACCGGCCGACCCGAACCGCGACCCGGAAGACGACCCGTTCTCGTCGCCGCCCGGCCATCACGACAACCCGCAGCAGCCGGACGGACCGCCGAGCAAGGACCCGGTCTAGCCGCGCGCCGGCCGCGCCGCGAACTCGACCGCGACTTACGTGACGGGCTCTAGCGCGCGGTATATCCCCCGTCGATCGGCAACGACACACCGCTGATCATCGACGCCGCATCGCTCAGCAAAAACAGGATCGGCTCGACGACTTCGTCCGGCTGCGCGAACCGGCCGAGCGGAATCGCGGCGAGCATCGGTTCGCGCTTGTCCGGTTCGCTCCACGCGAACTGCGCCATCGGCGTGAGCGTGACGGTGGGATTCACGCTGTTCACACGAATGCCGTGCGGGCCGAGCTCAATGCACAGCACGCGCGTGATCGCGTCCATCGCCGCCTTCGACGCGCAATAGCTCAGATGCGCGGGCAGCCCGACGAGCGACGCCTGGCTCGACACGTTGACGATGCTGCCCCGCGCGTGCGCGTCACCGCGTCCGTCGCGCTCGATCATCCTTCGCGCCACGGCCCGCGCGACGAGCGCCGCACCGCGCGCATTGACGGCCATCACGCGATCGAAATGCGCGGCTTCGACGTCGAGCGCAGGCTCGAGCGACGCGATCCCCGCGCAATTGACGAGGCCGTCGAACGCATCGTACGCGGCGAGTGCGGCATCGATCGCGTGTTCGTCGCCGCCGACATCCATGCGCAACGTATCGCACGCAATCTCCGCGGCGAGCGTGTCGAGCGCGGCCATGTCGCGCGCCGCCGCGACGACGCGCGCGCCTGCATGCGCCAGCGCGACCGCGCACGCACGGCCGATTCCGCTCGAGGCACCCGTGACGAGCACCGTCGACCCACTGAAATCGAATCGTGTGTTCATGATGATGTCCCGAGCCTGTGCATGATCGGCTTGAGTGCCGGATACAGCGCCGTATAGAGCGAAAAACGCGCGTCGTACGTTTTCGCGCGGTCGGCGTCGGGCCGTGCGCGCTCGACGAGCGTGACCCAGCCGCCCTGCGCGTCGTCGCGCGACACGAGCCCTGCGCCGACGCCCGCGAGCAGCGCGGCGCCCATTGCGGCTTCGACGTCCTGCTCGATCGTCCACACCGGAAAACCCGTCACGTCGGCGATGATCTGCATCCACAGCGCCGAATGCGCGGCGCCGCCGACGACGATCAATCGATCGTCCAGCGCCGCCGCGCCACGGCGGCCGGCCTCGATGTTGTGGCGCAACGCGAACGCGACGCCTTCGAGTACCGCACGATAAAGATGCGCACGCGTATGCGCGAGACTCAGCCCGACGAACGCGCCGCTCGCCTTCGCATCCCACACCGGGCTGCGCTCGCCCATCAGGTACGGCAGAAACAGCACGCCGTCGGCGCCGGCCGGCACGCGCTCGGCCGCCTCCTCGAGCAACATGTGCGGATCGCCGTGCGGCAGCAGGCGCGCCGCGTCGATTTCCGCGTGACAGAACTGGTCGCGAAACCATGCGACCGATGCGCCGGCCGTGATCGCTCCGCCGAACACGTACAGGTCGCGCTGCCCGTCGAACACGTGCGGCATGCTGACGAGGCCGTGGCGCGCATCGACGTGCCGGTTCACGTAGCCCCAGCACATGCTCGTGCCGATCATCGCGACGTGCTGCCCGGTGCGCGCGGCACCGGCCGCGAAGGTCGCCACCGCCGCATCGACGCCGCCTGCCACGACGGGCGTGCCGGCCGGCAGGCCGAGTTGGGCGGTCCATTGTGACAGCAGGCCGCCGACGACGTCCGTCGAATCAACCAGCCGCTCGGGCATCATCGTCGCCGGAATGCCGAGCATGTCGAGCGCGTCGTCCGACCACTCGCGGCGCGCGACGTCGTACACGCCGCCGATATTGCCGGCCGAACTGTGGTCGACCGCGACTTCGCCGGTCAGTAAATAGATCACGTACGCGTTCGGCGGCAGGAAATAGCGCACGTTCGCCCACACGTCCGGCCGCTGGTCGCGCAGCCACAGCATCTTGGTGAACCCGTAGTAGCTGTCGACGCCGTTGCCGGTGATCACGCGCAGCCGCTCGACGTTCACGTGCTCGTTGACCCAGTCGACTTGCGCGGTCGCACGCCGGTCCATCCAGATCAGGCATGGATGCAGCGGCCGCATGTCGATGTCGACCGGGATGCCCGAGCCGCCGTACAGGCTGCTCACGCATACCGCGCGAATCGCATCGGCCGGCACGCCCTGCGCGCGCGCGTCGCTCACGCAGCCCGCGATGCAGTCGAGCACCGCGTCGAACCACACCTTCGGCCACTGCTCGGCCCACAGCGGGCGCGGCGTATCGGGCTGGTAGCCGGCCGAGCGCCGCGCGACGATCGTGCCGTGCCGGTCGACGAGCAGCGCCTTGGTGCTCTGCGTGCCGATGTCGACGCCTATGACGTATTCCATGATGTCTCCGGTGAGGCGCGCGCCGGCCGTCAGCGGGCCGGCTTCAGCAGCACCTTGATCGATTCGGGCGATTTCGCGACGCGGATCGCGTCGTCCCATTCCTC
This sequence comes from Burkholderia anthinoferrum, assembly GCF_002925705.1. Lineage (NCBI taxonomy): Bacteria > Pseudomonadati > Pseudomonadota > Betaproteobacteria > Burkholderiales > Burkholderiaceae > Burkholderia > Burkholderia anthinoferrum. The sequence goes on along the minus strand of NZ_LFZP01000049.1, from coordinate 185,164 downwards.
GAGCGCGAAACCGTGCGTGACGATGCCCTTCGACGTGACGAGCCCGCGCGCGAGCAGGTCGATCGCGACCGGATAGCAGTATGGCCCGAGGTGCGCGCCGCGTACGTCGAGCTCCTTGCGGTCGCCGATGATCGACCAGTCGACGGTCGCGTCCTCGCCGAACACGCTGAATTCGACGAAGCGGCCGAGCTTGCGGATCAGGTCGAGCCCCTGGTTCACGCCGACCGGCGCACCGGTCGTCTCGATGTACACGTCACAGCCATAGCCGTCGGTGAGCGCACGGACGATTTCGCGCGCGTCGTCGCGCTTCGGGTTGATCGTCACGTCGGCGCCGTACTGCCGCGCGAGTTCGAGCCGTTCGTCGATCAGGTCGATCACGACGAGTTTCTTCGGCGTCTTCAGGTGCGCGACCTGCGTCATCATCAGCCCGAGCGGGCCCGCGCCCGCGATCACGACGACGTCGTCGAGCTGGACGTCGCCGCGGTTCACCGTGTGGATCGCGCACGACAGCGGCTCGATGATCGCGGCATCCTCGAGCGATATGCCGAGCGGGATCTTGTGGACGATCGCGGTCGGCGGAATGCGCATGTATTCGGCCATCCCGCCGTCGGCGACCTCGCGCTGGAAGCCGAAAATGTTGTGCACCTCGCACATCCAGTACTGGCCCGACCTGCAATAGCGGCACTTCCCGCACGGCACGATCTGCTCGGCGATCACGCGCTCGCCCAGCGCGACGCCGAAATGCTCGGCCGCGCCGTCGCCGAGCGCTTCGACATAGCCGAAGAATTCGTGGCCGGGAATCACCGGCGCCTTCACCCACGGGCTCGGGCCGCCCCAGAACATCTTGGCGCCGGTGTAGCACTTGCAGTCGCTCGCGCAGATGCCACACGCGGCGATGCGGATCACGAGCTCGTTCGTACCGGGGCGCGGCATCGCGACCTGTTCGACGCGATAGTCCTCGGGGCCGTGGCAGACGACCGCGGTCATGCGCGGTTTGGCTTCGGGTGTCGTCATGAGTTGTCTCTTTTCTGAATGATTCGGATAACCGATATCTCCGTCGTTACCGCGATCGCTCGCGGCTGATGTAGATCGCGAGCAGGATGATTCCGCCCTTGATCACGTTCTGCACATACGGGTTCACGCCGATCATGTTGAGCCCGTTGTTGAGCACGCCGAGCAACAGTGCGCCCACCAGCGTGCCGAGAATCGCGCCGCGCCCGCCGGAGATCGACGTGCCGCCCATCACGACGGCCGCGATCGCGTCGAGCTCGAAGCCCACGCCCGCGTTCGGCTGCCCGCTCATCAGGCGCCCGGTCAGCACGATCGCGGCGAGCGCGGACGTGAGCCCGGCCAGCGTGTACACGATCAGCTTCACGCGCGCGACGCGCACGCCGGTGAGCCGCGTCGCCTGCTCGTTGCCGCCGATCGCATACACGTAGCGGCCGAATGGCATCCGGTCGAGCAGCAGCCACGCGATCGCATAGACCACCAGCATGATCAGCACCGGCGCCTGGATGCCGAGCACCTTGCCGCTGCCGAAGAACGCGACCCAGTCGGGCAGCCCGTCGATCGGATAGCCGCCCGTGTAGATCAGCGCGAGACCGCGCGCGATGCCCATCGTCGCGAGCGTGACGATGATCGGCGGCATTCCCGCGAACGCGACGAACACACCGTTCAGGACACCGAAGCCGAGGCCGACCGCGATGCCGATCGCCAGCGCGGCGACCGCGTTGACGCCCGCGACCATCAGCCCGGCCGCGAGCGTGCCCGACAGCGCCATCACCGAGCCGACCGACAGGTCGATTCCGCCCGTCAGGATCACGCAGGTCATGCCGACCGCGATGATCGCGTTGATCGACACCTGGCGCAGCACGTTCTCGAGGTTCGCGGCGGACAGGAAGCTCGGGCTCGCGATCATCATCGCGATGCAGACCACGACGAGGCCGACGAGCGGATAGAACAGCGTCGAGCGGCGCAGTTGCGCCCACATCGCGCGCGGCGGCGGCGCGTCGCCGTTTCCGGCCGTGGCCGCGAGCGTCGTCGAACGCGTGGAAGAAGAATCAGGCAGGTTCATGGGTCGCTCCTCGCGTGCCGGCCGTGGCATAGGTCATGACCGTGTCGGGATCGATCTCGTCGCCGGCGAGCGTCGCCTCGATGCGGCCTTGCCGGAACACGGCGACGCGATCGCACATGCCGACGATTTCCGGCAATTCGGACGAGATCATGATGATGGCGTAGCCGCGCGCGGTGAGTTCGCGCATCAGCCCGTAGATTTCGGCTTTCGCGCCGACGTCGATGCCGCGCGTCGGCTCGTCGAAGATCAGCACCGACGTGTGATGGTTCAGCCAGCGCGCGATCACGACCTTCTGCTGGTTGCCGCCGGACAGCGTCGCGACCTCGGTGTGGATCGACGGCGCCTTGACACCGACGCGCCGCATCACGTCGTGCGTGGTGCGCGCCTCGCTTCGCCGGTCGATCAGCCAGCGCATCGACCGGTACTTGCCGAGGTTGTTCAGCGAGATGTTGTCGCGAATCGAGAACGACGTGACGAGCCCTTCCGTCTTGCGGCTTTCCGGCAGGATGCCGATGCCCGCGCGCAGCGCGTCGGCCGGATCGGCGAGCTTCGCCGCCGCGCCGCGCACGCGCAGCGCCTTGCGATGAGCACGCGTCGCGCCGATCACCGCGAGCGCGGTCTCGGTACGCCCCGAGCCGACCAGCCCCGCGAAACCGAGGATCTCGCCTTCATGCAGCGCAAAGCGGTTCACCGGGCCGTCGCGCTCGATCTGCAGCGCATCGACCTCGAGCACGGCCGGCGCGTCGGCCGGCCGCGCCGGCTTCGGCGGAAAGCTGCTTTCGATCCGGCGGCCGACCATCATGCGCACCAGTTGCTCGACGTCGGTGCGCGCGACCTCGGTCGTCGCGACGTACTGGCCGTCGCGCAGCACCGTGATGCGGTCGCACACCGCGAAGATCTCGTCGAGGTGATGCGAGATGAAGATCATCGCGACGCCCTGCCGCTTCAACTCGCGCATGATCGCGAACAGGTGCTCGGCCTCGGCCGGCGTGAGCGTGGCGGTCGGCTCGTCCAGGATCAGGATGCGCGCGTCGAGCGACAGCGCCTTGCCGATCTCGACGAACTGCTGCTGCGCGACCGACAGCGCGCGGATCGGCGCATCGAGATCGATCGCCACGCCCAGGCGCGCGAAGATGGCGGCCGCCGCGGCGCGCATCCGCTTGCGGTCGCGCGCGCCCCAGCGGTTGCGCAGCTCACGGCCGAGGAACAGGTTGTCGACGGCATCGAGGTGCGGAATCAGGCTGAATTCCTGGAACACGATGCCGACGCCGGCCGCGACCGCGTCGTGATAGTCGGCGAAATGGCGTGCGCTGCCGTCGATCTCGATCGTGCCCGCATCCGGCTGGTGGATGCCGCACAGGATCTTCATCAGCGTCGACTTGCCCGCGCCGTTCTCGCCGAGCAGCGCATGAATCTCGCCGCGCGCGATCTCCAGATGAATGTCGGACAGCGCCTTCACGCCGGGAAAGCTTTTCGTGATGTGGCTGAGCCTGAGTATCGTGTCCATCGGCTTCTCCGTGCGAAGGGCGTCGGCCGCGCCGCCGCCCTTCGCGTCGCGTCGCACGTCGTTCACCAGCTGAAACCCTTCGCGTTGCCGCGATCGACGACCTTCACGTCGACGGGAATCGCCTTGGGCACCGTCGCGCCCCACTTGCGCGCGATCGCGATGCCGAGCGCAATGCGCACCTGGTCGGCCGGGAACTGCGCGGTCGTCTCGATGAACTTCGAGTTCGGCTTCTGGATCGCGGCGATCGCCTCGGGCGCGCCGTCGACGCTCGTCAGCTTGATGTCCTTGCCGGAACCCTCGATCGCGGCGAGCGCGCCCATCGAGCCGCCGTCGTTCACGCTGAAGATGCCCTTCAGGTTCGGATGCGCGGAGATCATGTTCTCGGTGACCGACAGCGCGGCGGCGCGCTCCTGCTTGCCGTTCTGCGTATCGACGAGCTTCACGTTCGGGAATTTCGCGAGCCCGGCCTTGCAGCCGCGCACGCGTTCGAGAATCGGTACGACCGGAATGCCGTCGAGGATCGCGACCTCGCCGCTGCCGCCGATCGCCTTCGCGAGGTATTCGCACGACATCACGCCCGCGTCGTAATTCTTCGAGCCGACGAACGAATCGACCGGCCCGTTCGCGTTCGCATCGACGGCCACGACCACCGCGCCGGCCTTCTTCGCCTGCGTGATCGCCGACTGGATGCCGGTCGAATCGGTCGGGTTCACGAGCAGGATGTCGATCTTCTTCTGCAGCATGTCCTCGACGTCGCTCACCTGCTTGCTGACGTCGTGATGCGCGTCGGTGACGACGACCTGCGCGCCGATCGACGCGGCCGCTTCGTTCAGCGCCTTCTGCATCGTCACGAAGTACGGGTTGTTCAGTTCCTGGAACGTCATGCCGATCCGCAGCGGCGCGGCGTGCGCGGCGGCGGCGGGCAACAGGGCCGCGGCGGCGAGCGCGGCAACGGCCGCCAGGCGGGCGGCGCGACGGGAAGAAGAAGCGGGCGATGCGTGCGTCATGACGGTGTCTCCAGATTGTGTGCGGCTTTTTCGTGGGTGAATGCGCCCCTCGCGGCGCAAGCGACGCGATTCGGCTGGGTAAAACGGTTGGGAAAACTCGGGCGGGCAACGGCCCGGCGATCATCCGGGCTGCGGCATGAGTTCAGGCGCACCGGGCGTCAGCACGCGCGGCGGCAGCGGATTGCCGGTCGGCGCCGCATGCAGCGCCAGCTCGCGGCTGCGTGCGTTCAGGCGCTGCAGCGCGCGGAATTCGGACGGCGCCATCCCCTTCACCGCGCGGAACTGGCGGTTGAAGTTCGACACGTTGTTGAAGCCGGCCTGAAAGCAGATGTCGGTGATGCTCGCGTCGTCGGCGAGCAGCATCTGGCACGCGGATTCGATCCGCAGACGATTCACGTACTGGACGAACGGCATGCCCGTATGGCGATGGAACGCGCGCGAGAACGCGCTGACGCTCTGCCCGGTCAGTTGCGCGAGATCGGATTCGCGCAGCTCGGACGCGAGGTTCTTGCCGATATACGACAGCGCGTGGCTGAGCCGCGTCGGCGTGACGTCGGCCTGATCGTAGGCGGGGCTCGCGAGCAGCATGCGTTCGGCCGCGCCGCACAGCCGTTCGAGAATCGTCATGAACAGCGCGATGCGGCGCATCCCGCGCGCGGTCAGCAGCTCGTCGAACAACGGCGCGATCGCGGCGCTCGTCGCGGCGTCGAAGCCGACCCCGCGCCGCGCATCGTCGAGCAGCGCCTGCGCGTCGCGGCATTCGGGGAATGCGTCCATGCAGCGCCGCACGAACGACGGATCGAACTGGATCACGAGATTGCGGCGCTCGACGGTTTCGCCTGCGGCCATGTCGCTGACCCAGTTGTGCGGCAGGTTCGGCCCGAGCAGCACGAGATGGCCGGGGCCGAACGAGCCGATGTGATCGCCGACGAAATACTTGCCGTGCGTCGCGACGATCAGGTGCAGCTCGAATTCGGGATGGAAATGCCAGCGGATCGTGCGATACGGATAGCCGTGCGACCAGACCTTGAACGACTCGTCGCGTCGCACGTCGACCACTTCGAGATCGGGGTGCATCATGTTGGCGTCTCCATTCCCTTGGTTCGCTGGCCGGCCTGTTCGGCTGTGCGCGTGCGCCGCGTGTCTCGCGCGGCGCCGCGACCGGTCGCATGGGAAGCAATGTAGGTCGATCGCGCGCGCGGCTCCACCAACTTTACGCCTGATTTTCGATACTTTTTTGCCGCCTGCGGGCGGAAATGGCGCCAGAAGGCAAATTTGTTGCGGTGCGGAACGGTGCGGCGGCCGTCCGCGCCCGTCGCCCGCGCCGGCTTACGCCGCCGCTTGCTCGCGCGCCGTGCGCGCCTCGTACGCCTTCAGGTGGTTGTACGCGATCCGCAGCAGCGACAGCGTATCGGCCGCCTGCGGGTCGCGCCGCGCGAGCAGGTCGCCGATCACGTGATCGGCCTCGACGCGCGCATGGTTCTCGACGTCGCGCAGCATCGACGCGGTCAGCGGCGACGGCGTCAGCACCATCCGCTGCATCCGCTCGCTGGCCGCCGGGTCGGGCCGATGGCCGTTGTATTCGGCGATCGCGCTGCATTCGGCGAGCATCGTCTCGAGCAGGCGGCGGCCGTCCGGCGCGGCGAGAATGTCGCCGATCGACCCGCGAAACAGCGACGTGCTCGCGGCGAGCGTTGCCAGAAACACCCACTTGTCCCACATCCGCGCGGCGATGTCGTCGCTGAGCGTCGCGTCGAAGCCCGCGCCGCCGAGCACGTCGGCCACCGCGCGCACGCGCGGCGATTCGCCGCCGGCCAGCTCGCCGAACGACACGCCGTGCGTGTCGTTCAGATGCACGATGCGCTGCTCGCGATCGAGCGTCGCCGCGATCACGCACAGGCCGCCGAGCACCTGCGCGGCGCCGAAGCGCTCGCGCAGCACGTCGAGATGGCGCATCCCGTTGAGCATCGGCAGGATCAGCGTCCGCGGCCCGACGAACGGTGCGAACGACGCAATCGCGTCGTCGAGGCTGTACGCCTTGCAGCTCAGCAGCACGAGATCGAACGGCGCGACGCCGGCGCCCGCCTCGCCCGCGCGCACGGTCTGCACGTTCGCGAGCGTCAGGTCGCCGCGCGGGCTGCGGATCAGCAGCCCGTCGCGCGCGAGCGCGGCGGCGCGGCCCTCGCGCACCAGGAACGTCACGTCGCGCCCCGCCGCGGCCAGCCGGCCGCCGAAGTATCCGCCGACCGCGCCGGCCCCTACCACCAGAATCCGCATCGTTGCCTCCTTTCTGTTTCGTTCGGTGCCCGCGCGCTGCCCGTGCGTGCGCGACGCAGACCGTCGCCCGACAGTATAGCGGCCGCTGTTATGCATATGCATAGATGCCCGCGCCCGCGTCGCGGACATCGGGAAATGACCGCTTCTAAGGGATTTCCCGTCTACGGCGACACGCATGGCGCGCCGTCAAGAGACTTATCCCGTCACGCCGTTCCGGCAAGCGTTCTCGACTGACCAACCTCACACCATGCGCAATCTTTCCCTGAATCAAAAACTCGCGTCGATGATCGTCATCCTGTGGCTCGGCCTGCTCGTGATCGCCGGGCTCGGCGCATGGCAGACCCGCGCGTCGATGATCGCGGACCGCCGCGACCAGCTTGCATCGCTGGTCGCGCAGGCCGCGAGCGTGACCGATCACTACTACAAGCTGTCGCAGCAGAACGCGCTGCCGGAAGCCGATGCGAAGCAGAAGGCGCTCGAGGCGATCGCTGCGATGCGCCATGGCGTCGACGGCTATATCTCGGTCAACGATTCGAAGCCGGTGATCGTGATGCATCCGATCAAGGCCGAGCTCAACGGCAAGGACGTGTCGAATTTCACCGATCCGAACGGCCAGCACCTGTTCGTCGAGATCGTGAAGGCCGGCAACGCGGACGGCGGCAAGGGCTTCGTCGAATATCTGTGGCCGAAGCCGGGCGCGGACAAGCCGCAGGAGAAGACCAGCGCCGTGCAGCGCTTCGCGCCGTGGGACTGGTATCTGGTGACCGGCATGTACATGGACGACGTGCGCACGGCGGTGCTCGCAAGCGTCGGCCGCTGGTTCGCGATGACGGCCGTGCTCGGCGCGATCGCGACCGCCGTGATGGTGATGGTGCTGAAAAGCGTGCGCGCGAACCTGGGCGGCGAGCTCGAAGTGGCGCTCGACGCCGCGCAACGCATCGCGCAGGGCGACCTGACCGCGCGCGTGGCCGTGAAGCAGGACGATCGCGGCAGCCTGCTGCATGCGCTGCACACGATGCAGGGCGGGCTGATCGACATGGTGTCGCGCGTCCGCACCGGCACCGAGAACATCAACGTCGGCGCGAGCGAGATCGCCTCCGGCAACACGGACCTGTCGCAGCGCACCGAGGAACAGGCGGCCGCGCTCGTGCAGACCGCGTCGAGCATGGACCAGATGACCGCGAACGTGAAGCAGAACGCGGACAGCGCCGCGCAGGCCGCGTCGCTTGCCGGCCAGGCCGCGCAGGTCGCGACGCGCGGCAGCGCGGTGGTCGACGACGTCGTGCGCACGATGAACGAGATCACCGACCGTTCGCACAAGATCGGCGACATCATCGGCGTGATCGACGGGATCGCGTTCCAGACCAACATCCTCGCGCTGAACGCGGCCGTCGAAGCGGCGCGGGCGGGCGAACAGGGCCGCGGCTTCGCGGTGGTCGCGGCCGAAGTGCGCTCGCTCGCGCAACGCTCGGCGACGGCGGCCAAGGAAATCAAGTCGCTGATCGTGTCGTCGAACGAGACGGTCCAGCACGGCGCGACGCTCGTCACGCACGCGGGCGAGACGATGGCCGAGATCGTGCAATCGGTGCGGCGCGTGAACGAGATCCTCGACGAAATCAGCCACGCATCGCGCGAGCAGAGCGCCGGGATCGAGCAGGTCAACCGCGCGGTGGGCGAGATGGATCAGGTCACGCAGCAGAACGCGGCGCTCGTCGAGCAGGCCGCGGCGGCCGCGCATTCGCTGCGCGATCAGGCCGAGGCGCTGCGCGACGCGGTGACGCGGTTCGCGTTGCCAGCCTGACGGCGCCCCGCCCTGCGCTCACGCCGCGCTGCCCGCCCGCCGCGCGGCCTCGGCGCTGCCGAGCCCCAGCCCCGCCGCCCGCTGGATCAGCTCGACGTCGTTGTTCGCGCCGAGCTTCTTCATCGCGCTGATCTTCTGCGCACTGACCGTCTGCTTGCCCTTGCTCAGGCGCTGCGCGATCGTCTTGATCGGTACGCCCGCCAGATACAGGCGAATGACCTCGATCTCGCGCGCCGACAGCTTCACGGGCGCGTCGCCGCGCGTGCCGAGCGCATCGACCGCGCGCCGCACGGACGGCGACAGGTAGGCGCCGCCGCTGTAGCTCGAATGGATCGCCGTGACGATGTGGCCGACCTCGTCGAGCTTGCTGACGATGCTCACGCCGCCGTTCGCGAGGATCGACCGGAAGATCAGCGGGTTCTCGTTCGCGACCAGCGCGACGATGCCGACGTTCGGCCGCGTGCGGCGCAGCCAGTCGAACAGCGCGAGGCCGTCCATCTGCTCGTCGCCGCGAATCGCATAGTCGACCAGCACGATGTCGCAATCGACGCCGCCGAGCGACGCGACCAGTTCGGCCGCGCTCCGGTAGACCGCGACGAGCTCGATCGCGCAGCTGCTGTCTGCGATCTGCTCGATACCGGCCAGCGTCAGCGGCCAGTCGTATGCGACGACGATGCGAACGTTGAATTTCCTCATGCGCAGTTCCTGGTGGTTCACCGGCCCCGCCACGCGAAGCGCACGCGACCGGTTGGGCGTTGAAATGACGTTCAGGCTATTTTTAGCCTGAACGCCGATTCTATGAATGTCCGCCCGGGCGCGATATCGGACGGCGTACGAATTGGCCGCCGAAAACGTAATACAGGTTTGATATTTGCGGCGTTCGACGCGCGACGACCGGCAGATGGGCCGCCGCGGCATCGGCCGGATGGCCGGCCGCACGCACCGCGCGGCCGGCCAGCGGGTAAAATTGCGCGTTTGCATGCCACCCCGGCCCGCCGGCGGCGAGCGACGCGCCCTCACCGGCCGCGCGCGCCCGCGCCTTCGCCGGCTTGCCCGTACTGCCCGCTTTCCTCATGACCGATTCCGACCTGCAATCCGACGACACCTCCATCCACGAAGACGGCCTCTGGCGCGACAACGGCTGGACGGCCCGCATCATCAAGAACGAAGACGACGACGGCTGGGCCGTCGAAATGGTCAAGGACGGCGAGTCCGAGCCCGCGCTCGTCGGGCCGTGGACCATGGGCCGCGACAAGAAGAACCCGAAACCGATGGACGCGAACGCGTTCCGCACGCTCGTGAAGACCGCGACCGAAGTGCTGATGCGCCACGAACAGCAGCGGCGCGCGATGCTGCACAAGGAAGTGACGGTGCAGGACGAAGCCGGGCAGGATGTGTCGGTGACGCTCGACATCGTGCCGGACGAGTTCGAACCGTATGCGCAGCTCAAGGCATGCGATCCGTATGGCGAACTGCTGGCCGAAGCGAAGGTGTCGGCCGGGTTCAAGCTCAACAAGGCCAGCGCCGAACGCTGGGTCGCATCGGGTTTCGACCGGCCGGCCTGAGCGCGCACGGCGCGCCGAAGCGCGCGGTCAGGCGCCGGCGCCCCGCTGCGCGCGTGCGAGCCGGCGGGCGGCCAGCTTGCGCCGCACCAGTTCCTCGAATTGCGGCGTCGCGGCCTCCGGGTCGCGCGCGGCCAGGCCGAGCACGTTGCGTGCGAGCTGGATCGGCGTCAGCACGATGCCCCACGGCAGCCCCCACCAGCCGAGCACGGCCGACGCGAGCAGCGCGAGCGCCTGCTTCCTGCGGCCGCAGCGGCGGCAGCACACGTGGCGCCGCGTCGCCCAGCGCGTCACGAACACGAGCGACACGACGCGATGCGACGCGTGAATATCGACCGGCTGCCCTTCGCGCAGGCAGATCGGGCATGGCCCGTAGCGCCAGTCGTCCACATACTGCCGAACCTTCGCGTCGGGCACCCGTTCGGCCTCGACGACGACCGGATGCGCCTGCGCGCATGCCGGGCCGCAATAGCGGCGGCCGTCGATCGACTGCCCGCCGACCAGGAACGTCCTGCCGCACTGACTGCACTCTGCCACGATGACCTCGGATAAGCGTGATGCGCCGCGTGCCGGTTGCGCGCCCATCGATGCGCGTTCCGGCCGGGCCGTTTCATGTTTTAACGGCTGCCGCCGCGCGGTCTTGAGCGGCGCCGCCGCAGCGCGTCAGCCATGCAGCCCGTGCGCGGTCATCAGACGGTACAGCGTCGCCCGCGAGATCCCCAGCTCCGACGCGGCGTTCGCATGCTGCTGGCGGTGACGCAGCAGCGTTTCCTCGATCGCGTGCCGCTCGGCCTGCCGGCGCGCCTGCGCGAGCGTCGGCGGGCGCAGCGACGTGTACGCGTGCAGTTCGAGATCGGCGGCGGAGATCAGCGGGCCGTTCGTCATCACGACCGCGAAGCGGATCCGGTTGATCAGCTCGCGCACGTTGCCGGGCCACGGATAGTTGTGGATCGCCTCGATCGCGCACGGCGTGAAGCCGCGAATCCGGTACGAGCCGTCGCCGCGATAGCGCCGCAGCACGTCGTCGGCCAGCAGCATGATGTCGCGGCCGCGCATGCGCAGCGGCGGCTCGTCGATCCGCAGCACGCACAGGCGGTAGTACAGGTCGGCGCGGAACCGCCCGGCCCGCATCGCGGCTTCGAGATCGACGTGGGTCGCCGACACGATCCGCACGTCGACCGGAATCGACGCATGCCCGCCGAGCCGCTCGATCTTCCCTTCCTGCAGGAACCGCAGCAGGCTCGCCTGGCTCTCGAACGGCATGTCGCCGATTTCGTCGAGAAACAGCGTGCCGCCGTGCGCGGCCTCGATGCGGCCGATCTTGCGCTGGTGCGCGCCCGTGAACGCGCCGCGCTCATGCCCGAACAGTTCGGCCTGCAGCAGCGACGTCGGAATGGCCGCGCAGTTCACGGCGACGAACGGTGCGTCGGCGCGCGACGACTGCCGGTGGATCGCCGCGGCCGTCAGCTCCTTGCCGGTGCCGGATTCGCCGGCGATGAACACGGTCGCGTCGGTGTTCGCGACCTTGCGGATCGTCGCGAACAGCCGGCGCATCGCGCCGCACGCGCCGATCATCGCGCCGCCGGGCAGCGGCGCCTCCGCGGCCGGGTCGCCGTCCGCGAGCTTCAGCATCCCGTATGCATGGCCGACGAGATAGCCGATCGTCGTGTAGGCCGCCGGGTTGCGCACGTAGTCGAAGCAGCAGCGGCGGATCAGGCGCGCGATCGCGAGGTTGCGCAACCGCTCGCCGCCGGCGAACGCGAGCCAGCCGACACGCGGGTCGCGCAGCAGCGCCTCGAACGACGCGACGTCCGGCGACGCGAAACTGTCGAAATCGACGATGCCCGCATGCGGACGGTTCGCCCTGACGAGATTCAGCGCATCGGCCACGGTTTTGGCGCGCCGCACGTCCCAGCCGCGCGACGCGAGCATATCGACGAGCGCGGCATCGTGTCGCTGCGACAGGTAAACGAGCGGGCGCGACGGCGCGACGGGGTCGTGCCGGACCGCGATGAACGGCAGCGCGCTCATCTGCCGTTCGACCTCTCGCGGGCCTGACATGCTCGGTTGACAACAATGGTTCACGATCGCCTCGCCGCATAAGGGTGGGTATCGGAGCGGCCGTTGCCCGATCGCGCCGGCGGGGCCCGCGGCCCTGCGGCGCGGCGCCGCTCCGTCCTCGAATCGATGCCGTGTCATCGGCAGAACACGACGCGCTGCGTGTAGACCTGCGGCTCGACGACGGGCTTCGCCGATCCGTTGAGATCGTCGCGATAGGCGCGGTAGGTCTTGCCGTTTACCGTCACGTCCGACGCGCGGGCCGTTTCGATCCGGTCGAGCCCGGTGTGCCGCCATGCGTTCACCCGGTCCGCCGCCGTGACGGCCGGCTCGCCCGCGATCTTCTGCGTGAGCGCGCTGCCGTCGCTCCACGGTTGCGTCCGCATGTCCTCGGCGTGCTGCATCGCGCCGACCGTCTTGCCGGTCGGCCTCGGCCCGCTCTGTGCGTCGAACGGCGCGCCTCGGCCGTACACCGGCGATTGCCACGATGGCGCGTGGCCCGCTTCCGGCATCATGTAGATCATCTGCGGATCGCCGATCATCATCATCGGCGCGCATGCCGCGTTGTCGGGACGGCCGAGGGTCGACAGCGCCTGCTGCACGCTCGCGGCGTTCGCAAGCGTCTGCTCGCTAAGAATGACGAAGACCGCGGGATTCTGGAAAACCGACTGCGCAGCGGCTTGCACGCTGGCCAGCAGCAAAGCGACCAAAAAGATCCTCATGATTGAGGCCTCCTTGCATCCTCGTCACGCAAAAAGAGGTGTTGACCTCGGGGATCGGAACAACACCCGTCAAACAGGAAACGACCATCGGGCATCGGGTCGAACGCCTGCCGTGCGGCCGGCGCGCCGGTCGCACGGCAAACCGGTCCGCATGCTTACGACGAGGTACTCGTCGAGATGACGGTCGGCGCCGGCGCGACCGGCGCAGCAGGTGCGGCCTGCTGGTCGACCGTGGCCGGCGACAACGCTTGCGCCGGATCGGTCAACGCCGATGCGGCGGCGGGCGGCGCGGCGGCGGCTACTGCGGGTTCGACCGCGTCCGGCACTTTCGCGACGGGGGCCGGCATGTCGGCCGGTGCCGCGACGACGGCCGGCGGCGCGGCCTCCGGGGCAGGCGGTTCGGCCGATGCCTGCGGCGCCGGTTCGACAGCCTTCGCATCGGCAGCCTTCGCATCGGCTGCCGGCGCCGCGACGACGGCAGCCGCCGGCATCGGTTCGGCCACCATCTCGCCCGCAGCCCGCGCCGTGTCGGTCGCGGCCGGTATCGGCTCCGGTACGTTGTCGGCGACGGGCTGTGCTGGCTCGGGAGCCGTGTCGGCGACGGCCGGAGCAGGCCCGGGCGTCTTGTCGGCAATCGCCGGCGCGGGTTCGGAGGCTTTGTCGGCGACCGGCTGCGCGGGCTCCGGCGCCTTCGTATCGGCCACCGGTGCGGCAGGCACTGGCGTGGCCTTGTCGGCCGCGACCGGTGCGGCAATGACCGCTGCAGCCGGCACGGCGGCCATTGCGGCGGCCGGTACGACCGACGCAGCGGGCGCGGCGACGGCCGCAGGCGCGGCTGTCGCCACGGGCGCCGCGGCCGAGGGGACTGCCGCTGCAACGGCCGGCGCGGCAACGGCCGGCGCGGCTGCGGCAACGGCCGGCGTCGCGACGGCAGGCGCGGCGGCGACGGGCGCCATCGTCGGGACAGGAACCGGCACCGAAACAGGCGCGGCGCGCATCGACGCCGTCTCGATCGGGCGCGTCGCCGCGGGCGCCGGCACGGTCGAGCCGAGCGGCGGCAGGCCCATCCGGTCGCGCACGATCGGATCGCGATACTTGATGTCGTCCGCGACGGTCGCTTCGACGCTGGGCGCCACGTTCGAACGCGCGAGCGGCGCGGTCGTGCCCGGACACAGGTGCCCGGTCGCCTCCACCGCGCGCCGGTTCGCATCGCTCTGGCACAGCAGCGCGAGCGCCACGTCGGTCAACCCCATCGCACGGAATTCGCGCGCATCGAGACGCCGCACGCAGGCCTGGTCGACCAGCGTCGTGCCGCCCGTCGCGCCGAACCCCGGGAACGACACGCCGACGCTCACCGAGCCCATGCAGGTATCGGACAGCGTGGTCGTGAGGCCGGGCGCCTGGATCGACGGATTCGTCTTGATCGTCTGCGTGCCCGAGTAATTGACGTTTTCCGTCGCCTGCGTGTTGTACGGGCTGGAGCCCGGCGCGCCGGTCGCGAGTGCGTTCGTGCTCTGCGGCGCCACGTTGCCGCCGGCCGTAGTGGACGGCATCGTCACGTTCACATTCACGCTCGAATTGCCGCTGCCGCGTACCCCGCTGCTGCTCGTGGCATTGCCGCCGCGCGAACTCGTGGTGTTCGTGTTCATGCTCGAACCACCGCCCTGGCTGATCGCGGTCGACGACGTCGTCGACTGCGCGCTCGACGTCGAATCGGCGGTTTGCGCCTGGGCGCCGATCGTGGTCATCGCGAACATCGCCGCACATGCCACCTTGATCCTGTTGCTGTTCATTTCACTCTCCGGACGAGGTTGGACCTCCGACCCAGGCAACCGTACTAATTCCCCTGAATGACTTCAGATTTCGCTGCTTCCCCGAACTGCTTCCAGCCGCTGCCCAGCTGGGACCACGAGCCGGCCGACATGCCCTGCCATTGCCGGGTGTCAGGTCCGCCGATCGCGCTGCCCGACGAAAGCGTTTGTTGTTCTGACGGTTTGGTTGTCTGGTCACGGTTGTTTGACGTCTGCATAGTCGATTGCCCGCCATCGGCGGCACGGTCGGCGCCATACGCCGTCAGCGACGCGAGCATCAGCGCGGCGGCAATCAGGTTCTGCTTCATGCCAACTCCTTACGTGACAACAAGGTGGAAAAGAGACCAGCGTCGCTGGGAAACTGGCCCCCCACACCTGACTAATGACTGCTCCCGGTCGCGCTCGAGTCGGCCTGGCTTCCGCCCGATGCGGACGGCGAACCGGCCGGGCCGGTACTCCACGCGGTCGACGCGTTGGTGTGATTCGAGCCCGCGATCGCGCCCGACCCGCCCATGCCCGTCCAACCCGCGGCGCCGGCGTTGGCCATGCCGTGGTCGTTTGCGCCCGTGGCCGTGTAGTGGTTCGCGCCGAGTACGATCGTGGCGGTCACCCCGCCCGAAAGCGCATTCGCGTTCTCGTTCGTGCTGCCGTTTCCGGCGAACGAGCCGGCGGCACCGATACCGCCGCCTGCCGCGAACGCGCCCCCGTTCGTGCCCCAACCGCTGGCCGTCGAAGTCGAGTTGTGATACGCGGACGCCGTGCCGGCGGAGCCGGCCGGTGTCACGGTACTGCCTGCATTCGCGCCGGCCGTCGAAGTCGAATTGCTGGTATAGCTGCCGGAGCCGACCAGCACCGAACCGGAAACACCCGCCGCAACGGATTGCGTCTGGTTGGTCGTGGACGATCCGGCCGCCAATGCAGCGGACGAAATGACGGTAAGCGCGGTCGCTAAAATGACTTTGGCTTTCATAGCAATCCCTTGCCGTGAGGAAGTTCGACGGTGGCGGAGCCGAGCCTGCCCGCACGCGGCAAGGCCCGGCCTCCGCACCGCCAGCCAATGACGAACGCTACGCGTCGCGGCTTAGTGGTGATACGTCCAGCCGGTCGAGCCCGCGTTCGCGCCGCTGCTGCCGCCTGCTTGTGCGCCGCCGAAGCCGAAGCCGCCGACCGTCGACGTTTGCGTGTGGTTCGTGTACGAGATCGAGCCGCTGCCGCCGTAGCCCGCCGTTGCACCGGCTGCACCGAGTGCGGAGCCGGAATCGGTCGCGGTGAAGTGGCCGAACCCGGTGACCCCTGCCATCGTCTGGCCACCGCTCGTCGAAGTGGTGCTCGACACCGTGCCGCTGCCGGCAAACGCTGCACCCGAAACCACCAGAACTGCTGCTGCAATCAGAAGCTTCTTCATGGTCGACTCCATAACGGCGTGGAGAGAATGAGCATGGAAGATCGCACGCCATCGATCCTCCTGCCTCGAGCAATCCTCGAAAAATAAGGATTGCTATCAAATCGGGAAATCTTTATCGAATTGCAAACCTTCGCATTTATTTTTGGCCAGCCGAAGTCTAGTTTTATGTTTTCAATTTTTCCAAAATTTATGCGTAGGTGTTTTCTATTATTTTTATGAGCATTGATACGCCCTTGAAACACCCACGATTACATCAACCGGAACGACGCGCACATCCTTCCGGCTCGCGATTTTCAATACCCCATCCAAAAGCGACGCGCAAACCAGGCACCCGCTTTCCGAATTGAAAATTCGCGAATGTATTTAATACTGCAAAATGCGGCACGCGTTCCGCATATGCCCTTTAGCCGGGCGATAACGGGCATGCATTGCAGCCAGACGACATGTCTGCTCCCTGAGCTTACGAAGAAAGGCCTTCCGGATAATCCGGCCGACGCGCGTTCGATCTAGTCCGGCCGGCGCCGGCACTGGCCCGGCGCGATCGAAACGGCTCTGCACGGTTGAAGTGGAATCGGCGCGCTGTCCGGCATGAACAGCGTGGCCCATCCGGGAACGCTCGATGAAGTCGAGCATCGCTGTCGCCGGGTTGCGGCGCGCAACGGCAACCGCTCCAGCACGCGGCGCGCGCGGAGGGCGCGAAATCGGCAAGGCGCGACCGGCGACGCTGGCACTGCGTCGCAAGCGCTACCCCGATCAATCGGACTACCCCTATGGTGCGCAAGAAACGCGCGGATCAAGCCACTGCTTATAGTGTTCATCGCCGCTTCCCCGACTGGCTTATGACGAACTGGCCGCCCCCACATCGTTGTTGCATCGTGTCGACCGCTCGCCGGTGCGTCCTGTGTCGCAAACCGCATGCCATGCGATATTCCACCGAGCATTGCGCGCCGAAAACAGCCGCCAGGCCTGATCATTTCGCCGGGAATGGCATTTTTTGTTTCACGAATGTATCGCGATAACGGGACGTTCGCGGCAGTGATCCTCGAACAATGCGACGCAATGCGCTGAATTCGGCGCGACAAGGCACGCCGGACACCCCTGCGAACGGTTGTTTCATAGTTGAGAAGCGTTTCGCGACAGGGCCGCTGGTTCACGCGCTTGCGCCGGCAAACCGCGTGTTGCAGCATGCCGGCAAACCTTCCATGACGCAGGACAACGCGGATTCAGTCGCTCGATGCCCGACGCCGAATGGCCGCCGATACGGCCGGAACACCGAGTCACTCTGAAATGGGAAACGGATTTGATTCATCCGTGAGAATAGCCACACGATCATGCAGCGAGAATGCTGCCGTCCGGCGCGTTGCGGCCGTAAAAATTTAAAAGGAAAAACATGCGATCCTGGCAAAAACAGGCGCATCATTTTTTCATTTCCATTCGATTCGCCTTTCATCCATGGCGCACCGACGAGTCATTCGTTGAAGCGACATACTCGATCCACCATCCGCTTGATTCTCATCACTGAAACGTGCCGATTCAAAACGGCGCTCAGGTCGCCAATCTCGCAACAGCCTGGTTTATCGCGCATCTCGTCCTATCGGACCGCATCGATCCTGCGACCGACACGGACGCGTCACTGCCCCCACCATGCACGCGCGAAACACGAACGTACATACCGAACGGTCAATGCGCGGCAGCGGCCGCACGCCAATCGGCGTGTCGGTGAAAAGGCGATGAAGGTCGCCACCGATCGATGCTTGCGTCGTTCAGGCATCGACGGGCTCGTCAGTGAAACCGGAGCGCAGCGCCGGCATTCCGCCAGGCAACGGTCGTCGCGAATTGATGAGCGGCAACGGGCCGGCCGCCCGTCAGCCGAGCAGTTCCTTCTTCCGCAGATGCACGACGTCGCGCATCGGCGGCGCGCCGAACAGCCGGCTATATTCGCGGCTGAACTGCGACGCGCTTTCGTAGCCGACGACGGCCGCCACCGACCCGACGTCGCCGCCCTGCCGCAGCAGCAGCCGCCGCGCCTCGTGCAGCCGCAGCTGCT
This sequence comes from Burkholderia anthinoferrum, assembly GCF_002925705.1. Lineage (NCBI taxonomy): Bacteria > Pseudomonadati > Pseudomonadota > Betaproteobacteria > Burkholderiales > Burkholderiaceae > Burkholderia > Burkholderia anthinoferrum. The sequence continues at coordinate 166,893 of NZ_LFZP01000049.1, read as the reverse complement.
TCTGGTACTGCAGCGGGCTCAGCGTCGTCACGTGCTTGAAATGATGGTGCAGCGACGACACGCTCATGTTGACCGCCTGCGCGAGCGACTCGACGCGCATCGGCTCCGCGAAGTGATCGCGGATCCATTCGATCGCACGCGCGATCCGGTGCGTCTGGCTGCCGGCGATCGCCATGTGCCGCAGCCGCGTGCCCTGCCCGCTCGTCATCAGCCGGTACAGCACTTCCTTCTCGATCAGCGGCGCGACGACCGCGATGTCGGCCGGCGTATCGAGCAGCCGCAGCAGTCTCAACGCCGCATCGAGCAGCGGCGGCGTCAGCTCGGCGAGCGCGATCCCCTCGCCTTCCGGGCCGGCTTCGGGCTCCGGCAGCCGCATCTCGGCCGCGAGCTCGACGATGCGCTGCGGATCGAGCGTCAGCGACAGGCACAGGTACGGCGCCTCCGGCGTTGCACGCGTCACGCGCGACAGGATCGGCAAGTCGATCGACGTAATCAGGCAATTCTGGGTGTCGTATTCGTATGCCTGGCCGGCCACGATCACGCGCTTCGCGCCCTGCGCGGCGATCACCAGCGCGGCGCGCGACACGCCGCAGCCGAGGTCGACCGGCCGCGTGTGCCGATGCAGCATCAGGCCCGGCACGGCCGTCGAATGCGAGCCGTCGGCCGGCGCGAAGCGGCCGATCAGCGACGCCAGTTCGCGCCGGCCGGATTCGCGCGACGCGACGATATCGGTCATGTCCATGACGCATCCTCGAATGATTTCCCGTGTCGCGCGAGCATAGCGAAACGGCTCGCGGCGTGGCGGGGATTTGCAGGATTGTTCAATAAATTTGCAGGATTGGGTAGACGCAAAAAGCGGCTGCTCGCGCACACTCCCGGCTAACCTGCCCGTAAGGCGGGTTTTCCCCATGGAGACATAAAAATGCCTACCTCGTTTGTCCTGAACGGCAAGAACGTCACGCTCGACGCCGATCCGTCGATGCCCGTCCTCTGGGCGATTCGCGAACACGCGGGACTGACCGGCACGAAATTCGGCTGCGGCATGGCGCAGTGCGGCGCATGCACGGTGCATCTCGAAGGCCAGGCCGTCCGCTCGTGCGTGCTGCCGCTCGCCGGCATCGCGGGCAAGCACGTCACGACGATCGAAGGCCTGCAAAGCAAGCCCGCGCAGGCCGTGCAGGCCGCGTGGGTCAAGCTCCAGGTGCCGCAGTGCGGCTATTGCCAGTCCGGCCAGATCATGTCGGCCACCGCCTTGCTCGAACAGAACCCGAAGCCGACCGACGCGGACATCGACGCCGCGATGAACGGCAACCTCTGCCGCTGTGCGACCTACGCCCGCATCCGGGCCGCAATCCACGACGCGGCCGCGACGCTGGGAGCCTGACCATGACGATCGAACTCGACAATACCGGTTCGGTGCGCCCGTCGCGCCGCACGTTCCTGAAAGCCGCGGGGGCAACCGCCGCCGTCAGCCTGACGATCGGCTTCGACTGGGCCGGCCTCGGCCGCCGCGCGCTCGCCGCCACCGCCCCGGCCGGCGAATTCGCGCCGAATGCATTCCTGCGCATCACGCCCGACGGCGCCGTCACGGTCATCGCGAAGCACGTCGAAATGGGCCAGGGCGCGTATACAGGCATCGCGACGATCGTCGCCGAGGAGCTCGACGCCGACTGGTCGAGCGTGCGCGTCGAAAGCGCGCCGGCCGATGCGAAGCGCTATGCGAACCTCGCGTTCGGCACGATGCAGGGCACGGGCGGCAGCTCGGCCATGGCGAACTCGTGGCAGCAACTGCGCGAAGCGGGCGGCAAGGCGCGCGCGATGCTCGTGTCCGCCGCGGCGGCCCGCTGGAAGGTGCCGGCCGGCGAGCTGACCACCGCCAACGGCGTCGTCACGCACGCGAAGAGCGGCAAGACGGCCACGTACGGCGCGCTCGTCGCCGATGCGTCGAAGCTGCCCGTGCCCGACAAGGTCACGCTGAAGCAGCCGGCCGATTTCAAGCTGATCGGCCATCGCATTCCGCGCGTCGACGGGTCGGCCAAATCGAACGGCACCGCGCAATTCACGCTCGACACGACGTTCCCCGGCATGCGCGTCGCGCTGCTGCAGCGGCCGCCGCGCTTCGGCGCGACGGTGAAATCGTTCGACGCGACAGCCGCGAAGGCCGTGCCGGGCGTCGTCTCGGTCGTGCAGGTGCCGGGCGGCGTCGCGGTCGTCGCGACGGGCTTCTGGGCCGCGAAACAGGGCCGCGACGCGCTGAAGGTCGAATGGGACGAAACGAAGGCGGAAAAGCGCGGCTCGGACGAGATCATGCGCGAATACCGGCAACTCGCGGAGAAGCCGGGCGCGTCCGCGCGCAAGGACGGCGATGCCGATGCGGCGATCGCCGGCGCGGCGCGCAAGATCAGCGCGACGTACGAATTCCCGTATCTCGCGCACGCGCCGATGGAGCCGCTCGATGCGGTCGTCAAGCTGACGGCGAACAGTTGCGAGATCTGGGCCGGCGACCAGTTCCAGACGGTCGACCAGGGCAACGCGGCCAAGGTCGCCGGACTGAAGCCCGAGCAGGTGAAGATCCACACGCTGTATGCGGGCGGCAGCTTCGGCCGGCGCGCGAACGCGTGGTCGGATTACGTGGTCGAGGCCGTGTCGATCGCGAAGGCGCTCGGCGCGGACGGCAAGCCCGTCAAGCTGCAATGGACGCGCGAGGACGACATCCAGGGCGGCTTCTACCGGCCGATGTACTTCCACAAGCTCGACGCGGGCCTGACCGCGGACGGCCGGCTGGTGGGCTGGCGTCACCGGATCGTCGGCCAGTCGATCCTCGCCGGCACGCCGTTCGAGGCGTTCATGGTCAAGAACGGGATCGATGCGACGTCGGTAGAGGGCGCGGCGAACCTGCCGTACGCGGTGCCGAACGTGTCGGTCGAACTCACCACCGCGAAGACGGGCGTGCCCGTGCTGTGGTGGCGCGTGGTCGGCAGCTCGCACACGGCCTACGCGGTCGAGGCGTTCATCGACGAAGCCGCGCACGCGGCCGGCAAGGACCCGTACGCGTTCCGCCGCGACCTGCTCGCGAAGGAGCCGCGCATGCGCGCGGTGCTGGAGCTGGCCGCGCAGAAGGCCGGCTGGGATCCGGCCAAGCCGCTGCCGAAGGGGCGCGGGCGCGGGATCGCGGTGGCCGAGGCGTTCAAGAGCTATGTCGCGCAGGTGGCCGAGGTGTCGGTCGACGCGGACGGCAAGGTGAAGGTCGAGCGCGTGGTGTGCGCGGTCGACTGCGGAATCGCGATCAATCCCGACATCGTCGCCGCGCAGATGGAAGGCGGCATCGGGTTCGGACTCGGCGCGGCGATGCACAGCGCGATCACGCTGAAGGACGGCCAGGTCGAGCAGCGCAACTTCGACGGCTACCACGTGCTGCGGATGGCCGAGATGCCGAAGGTCGAGGTGCATATCGTGCCGTCGGCCGAGGCGCCCACCGGGGTCGGCGAGCCGGGCGTCGCGCCGGTCGGGCCGGCCGTCGCGAACGCGATCTTCGCGGCGACGGGCAAGCGGCATTACGTGCTGCCGTTCGATTCGGCGGATGGCGCGAAGGCTTGATCCCGATGCGATAGCGCGCCGGCCGCGGGCGGGGCATGCCCCGTGGCCGGCGTTTCGCCGCTGTCGATGTAGGGTTCGATGTCGGCGGGAATTTCATACAACCCATTGATTTAAAAATAAAATAAGGCAAACCCGGTAGAGTTCGATGTAGGGTTCGCTATCTGGCTGAACCATCATCCAGCCCGTCCCCGTAAACCATCCCCTCTCCCACGTTACGTCAGACGTAACGCCCGTAACGTCGGCGCGCCGATGCTACGTAACAATCCTTCACCGTCGATCCAGCCCTATCATCGTCTGCCCGACGCTTCCCGTTAAAAATTCTTTTGAATTCAAGGCCGCCGGACCCTCTGCGCCGCTCCGCGCGGCCGCCACCACGTGACGATCCCGCCCCTGGCCCGGAAGTTGCTGCACAGGACCCGCAAACACTCCTTCTAGGACATGCGAGGGCCACCATGGATTGCAAATACCTGTACATCGACAACATAAAAATCAACTTCGTCCGCCGCACGATCGAAATCGACGACAAGGTCGTCGACGTGACGCCGCGCGAATTCGACGTCGTCGAATTCCTGCTCGACAACATGAACAAGATCGTGCCGCGGCAGGCAATCCAGGAAGCCGTGTGGGGCCGCGAGCTCGGCGTGTCGTCGCGCACGCTCGACACGCATATCTCGCGGATCCGTTCGAAACTGCAGCTCGAACACGACAAGAACCTGCGGATCATCCCGATCTACGCGGTCGGTTATCGCCTCGTGCTGTTCGGTGCGGCGATGACGCACGTCGAGCGCCACGAGGCCGCGCCGATCCTGCGCGCGGCGCCGCAACCGGCGATGGCCGCCGACTACGCGTAACGCTTCGCCCGCGCGCCGGCCACGCCTCCCCACCGCGCCGCGCGGATTCGCAGCCCTTCGCGGCCTGCACGCCGCCCGGCCCGCTAGCCAGTCGCGCCCCGACCGCCGCCTCCGGGCGGCGGTTGCCGTTGAGCGCCCGCCGTCGCCTCCCCCTTCACCGCACTTCACCGCACTTCACCGCCCTCCGCCGCACTTCGTCACGCTTCGTAGCGCCCCGCTCCCGCCATCTCCGCGCGATGGACGCGACTACGGATTCCGGCACGGCACGCGGCCATCGCCGTCCCTACAATCGACGCAGCAGCCGCGCGCCCCTCGGCGCCGCCGGCCCCAGAACAACCCGTCGAACCAACGCCGAATCCGCCCCGATCCCGCCGTGCCAGCGCTGTTCCTGACGAATGCCGACGCCGGCGACGCCGCGAACCGGGCCATGCCCGCCGCCTCCGAACCGCCCGCGGCCGCCGCGCCGGCCGCGGTCGCGCTCGACGCGTCGCCCTACCTGCCGCGCCTGTCCGCCGCCGCCGCGCGCGGGCTGTCGCACGCGTACTGCGCGACCGGCGCCGTTCCGGTCACGCTCGGCGAGCACGCGTACGAGGTGCGCTGGCGCGTCGACGCCGAGCCGGCCGCCGACGCGCACGCGTACCGCTTCGTCGTCGGCCCGGCCGCCGGCACGCTGTGGATCGACCCCGTCGCGGAAACCGAATGGCTCGGCGAGGCGGCCGACCCGGCCGTACCGGCCGTGATCCGCGCGGCGCTGCTCGCCGACCTCGCCGCGCCGCTCACGGCCGTGCTGCAGGCGGCGACGCGGCAGCGCGTGGAGCTGCTGCCGCCGGCCGATCACGCGCCGGCCTGGCACGCGTCGCCGGCCGCGCTGCGCTTCGAGCTGCGGCGCGCCGACGCCGCGTGGCGCTGCCACGGCGCGCTGCTGTTCGATGCGCCGGATGCGCTGGCCGTGTTCTTCGCGGCCGCGCCCGCCGCGCGCACGTCGGCGAGCGCGGCCTACGCGAACCTGCCCGTGCCGCTCGTGTTCGAGATCGGCCGCACCGAGCTGACGACGGCCGAGCTGGCCGATGTCGTCGGCGGCGACATCATCGCAATCGAGCGCTGGCAGGCGCACGAGCAGAACCTGCTGTGCGTCGCGCGGCTGCCGGCCGCGCCGGCGTGGGAAATCACCGGACGGCCGTCGGGCAACCGGCTGACCGTCGAACGAATCAGGGAGATGCCTTTGGAACCGACCCGCACCGACTCCGCGCCGCCGACGACGCACGACGCGCCGCCCGCCGACGCGCCGCGCTCGCTCGACGGCCTCGCGGTCGACCTGCGCTTCGAGCTGCCGCCCACGTCGATGCCGCTCGGCGAGCTGAGCGCGCTGCAGCCGGGCGCCGTGATCGAGCTGCAGCAAGGCATCAACCAGAGCGTGATCCATCTCGTCGCGAACGGGATGCTGATCGGCACCGGCCATCTGATCGCGGTCGGCCAGAAGCTCGGCGTGCGCGTGGTCACGCTGACGCAGCCCGCGCCGCGCGAGCGCTGAACGATGGGCAACCTGCCGAATCCGGTCGCGCTGATCGCGGTGATCGCCGCGCTCGGCATCGCGCCGTTCGCGGCGCTGATGGTGACGAGCTACACGAAGCTGGTGGTCGTGCTCGGCCTGCTGCGCTCCGCGCTCGGCATCCAACAGGTGCCGCCGAACCTCGTGCTGAACGGCATCGCGCTGATCCTGTCGCTGTTCATCATGGCGCCCGTCGGGATGTCGATCCGCGACGCGCTGCAGGCGCGCCACTTCGATGCGTCGGGACAGTTGTCGACTTCGGACATCGGCGCGCTCGCCGATGCCGCGCTGCCGCCGATCAAGGATTTCCTCGTGTCGCATACACGGCAGCGCGACCGCGAATTCTTCGTGCGCACGGCCACCTCGGTATGGCCGAAGCACCGCGCGGACGGCATCAAGGACGACGACCTGCTCGTGCTGGTGCCGAGCTTCACGCTCGCCGAGCTGACGAAGGCGTTCCAGATCGGCTTCGTGATCTATATCGTGTTCATCGTCGTCGACCTGCTGGTCGCGAACATCCTGCTCGCGCTCGGGATGCAGATGATCTCGCCGACGACGATCTCGGTGCCGTTCAAGCTGCTCTTGTTCGTCGCGCTCGACGGCTGGTCGCTGCTCGTGCACGGGCTCGTGCTGTCGTATCGGGTCGCCGGAGCCGGATGATGCGCGCACGCGCCCTGCGAACCGCCGCCGCATGCGTTTGCGTGTTGATCGCGCTCGCGTGCGGGCAGCACGGCGTCGCGCATGCGGCCGGCAGCGCCGCCGGCTTCGCGCAACTGGCGGGCGCGTGCGCGCCGAACGTCGACCCCGATACGCTCGCCGCGCTGGTGCGCACCGAGTCCGGCTTCAATCCGTATGCGATCGGCGTGGTGGGCGGCCACCTGGCGCGCCAGCCGGCGTCGCTCGACGAGGCGCGCGCGACCGCGCGTGAACTCGCGGCGCGCGGCTTCAGCTACAGCGTCGGGCTCGCGCAGGTGAACGAGCGCAATTTCGCGAAATACGGGCTCGATGAAACGACGATGTTCGAGCCGTGCCGCAACCTGCGGGCCGGCGGCGCGATCCTCACCGAATGCTTCGCCCGCTCGTCGAATACCGGCCGCCCGGCCCAGGCCGCATTGCGCGCGGCGCTGTCGTGCTACTACAGCGGCAACTTCACGACCGGTTTCTCGAGCGGCTACGTGAGCCGCGTCGTCGCGAGCGCGCAGCGCAACGCGCACGAAGGCGGCGTCGAACCGATCCCCGTCGTGCGCGACGTGCCGCCGCCGGCACGGCAGCGGCGCATGGACGCGGCCGCGACCACGCCGCCCGAACGCGCGCGCAGGCTGCCGTTGCCGGCCGCGTCCGCCGATGCGCCGTCGTGCCATGCGCGCCCGGTCGTGATGATGTGCCGCGGCTTGCCGGCGAGCCAGGCGAAGCGGCTGTGCGTGCGGTGTCTCGACCCGTGATCGCTTGATCGCGCGCGGCACCGTGCGCTCGCACCCGCGCCGCTTTCAGGGGTCCGAACGACGGTGCGCGGCATGGCGGCCGCACGCCGGGCCGGCCTCGTAGTCCACCTCGTAGTCGACCTCGTAGCCCGCGCGGCGCCCAGGCGCCGGCCGCTTCCCGCCGCTACGAAACTGCGGTGTTCCCGCTGCCGGGTGCGTCCGTACACTCGAACGATCACGTCGCGGCGTGCAGGGCGCCGCGCGTGCCGCGCGTCGCGCGGCTCAACGGAGACGAGCATGCTGTTGATCGACGGATTGGGACTGGGTGTGAACTGGCAGCGCTTCCTGTCGGAAACGCTGAATCCGGTCGTGGCGCCGCCGCCCCCGCCGCCTCCGCCGCCGAAGAAGGACGATCCGGCGGCCGGGCCCGCGAACCCGAGCGCCGCCCCGCCGATTCCCGTCACCGCGTCGCTGGCCACCGATCCGTCGAAGCCGACCAACGCCGAGATCCAGTCCGCGACGTCGCTGATCCAGAACATGGCCGCGCAATATACGGCGCCGCCGCCCGACATCACCGTCGAGAACGACAAGACGCGCGCGGTACAGAAAGCGATCCAGGACGCGCAGACGAAGTACGACAACGCGTCGCAGACGCTACAGGGCGCGCAGAACGTGCTGCATCTGGTCAACCGCGATCCCGAGTCGACGGCCGACGACCGCAAGACCGCGCAGGCCGACTACGCGAAGGCGCGCACCGCGGCCGACACCGCGCAGCGCGAGCTGAACGTGACGACCGACGCCGGCTACATGATCCTGTACGGCGAACAGGCGAACGCCGACATGCCGGCCGGAATGAAGATCGACGATTCCGGCAAGGTGACGGACCCCGGCGACGCGCAGCACGCGGCCGACCAGCAGTTCAAGACGCTGCTGGCCGCCTTCCCCGACCATGCGACCGATCCGAACTGGGTGCCGCAGCCGGGCGACTGCAAGAATCCGCTGCAGATCCGGCTCTACGACGATTGGCAGACCGCGAGCGCGAAGGCGGCCGTGGGCGCGTCGAAATACTTCGCGGACGTCGCGAATTCCAACCTCGCCTATACGCAGTTCCAGTCGTACCTCGCCGATCCGGACTACAAGGCCGCGCTCGATGCGGGCGTCGGGCGGTTGAACGACGCGCTGCAGCCGCTGGAGCTGCGCGTCACGATGCCCGACGCCCCCGCTTCGCAGGACGCCGCGCAGCAGGCCGTCACGGCCGCCGCGAAGGACGCGAACTATGCGAACGCCGCGTACGGCGCGGCCAACGACAGCCTGGCGCTCACGAACGCGCAGCAGCGCTACGATTCGGCCAGCGGCAAGGAAGGGCCGACGGTGATCGTCCCGAACGAGGTGTCGAACGCGAAGACCGCGCTCGCTCGCGCGCAGACGGCCGCGAACACGAGCGGCGGCTATCTGCAGATGCTGTCGGCGCAGCGGCAGGTCGACACGCTGCAGGCCGACTATACGAAGAAGCTGGACGCATCCAACGCGTGGCACAAGGACAATCCGCACGCGATGATCAAGGATCCGCAGGTCGATCTGGACCTCGGCGATGCATATGCGAAGCTCGATCAGGCGAAGCAGCAGGCGAGCATCGCGCACGACGGCTTCGTCGTCGCGTACGGCGCGACGCTCGCGCAGCAGTACGACGATCAGGCGTCGCAGATCAAGGCGCGGGTGAACGCGCAATCGATATTCACGAAACCCGCGCTCCAGTCGCCGCTGCTGACGCCGTCGCTGTCGACCGCGAACGGCCTGCCCGGCCTGCCCGCGTCGTCGTTGTCGACGGCCGCGTCGGCCGCCCCCACCGGCACGCCGGCGCTGCCGAGCGCGTCGCCGCTGGCCTCGCCGACATTGCCCGGGGCCAACGGCGCGTCGTCGCTGCCCGCGTCGCCGCTGCTCGACCGCCCGTTCCTGCTGCCGCAATCGTCGGGGCCGTCCGCCGCGCAGGCGGGCCCGACGATGCTCGACGTGAAGCGCATGCAGACCGTCGCGGGCGCGATCCGCGCGGCCGACAGCCGGATGTCGGATTCGGTCAACGAGCGCGCGACCCAGCTCGCGCTGTCGCAGGCGCGCATCAAGCAGACGCAGGCGAAGAGCACGCTCGAGTCGGTGCAGAAGCAGTACGACGACTGGGCCGCCGCGAATCCGCCGCCCATGCGTTTTCGCGCCGTCGCGGGCGACGACATGATCCCGGCGCCGTCGGCGCCGCGCCCGAACCTGTATCAGGACCAGCTCGACAAGGCGAAGGCGGCCGTCACGCAGGCCGACAACGCGGTGCAGCGCCTGCAGCTGCTGAGCGAGACGTCGCATCAACAGGTGCTGATGGACCGGTTCGACGCCGGCCTCGACGAACGGCTGCGCTACGCGGCGCCCGGCTCGGACGCCGAGAACGACTACAAGAAGGCGCTGCACGATTTCTACGAAGCACATCGCGGCGAATTGTCGAACTCGCTGCTCGACGCAGCCAGCGCGAGCACCAACAACGGCGGCACGATCGCGTTCGGCAAGCTGACCGACAACGAACAGCGCAACCTGATCGGCGTCGCGCTCGGCATGCAGCCGGACGTCCAGAACGATGCGGCGTCGGGCGACGGTTCGGACCCCGTATCGCCGACGAAGGACGACGTCGCGCGCTACACCGACAAGGAAAAGCTGAAGACGATCAACAGCGTGCGCGACAAGCTGCTGGAGATCGGCGGCGGCGCGACGACGCAGGTCAGCGTGTTGCCGATGGTCTACGCCGCCAAGGAGGCCGGCATGACCACCAGCGCGCTGTTCAAGGTCAGCGGCAAGGACGGCACGCAGTACGTCGACGAGACGGCGAGCAACTACGACGACATCAACGACTACATCGACAACAACGAGCTGTCGACGGACGGCACGGTCGACATCGCGACCGGCCACAACGCGGACGGCACGCTGCAGCTCGTGTCGAAGGCCGCGCATCACGAAAGCGGCTTCGACAGTTTTCTGAACACGCTGACCAGCACCGGCCTGAACATCGGCATGATGGTCGGCGGGATGGCGCTCGAAGGCCTCGGCACGCTGCTCGACGGCACCGGCATCGGCGCGATCGTCGGCGTGCCGCTGAACATCCTCGGCGCGGGGATGATGTACACGGCGATCGGCGCGACGATGACGAGCGCCGGCCTCGATCTGGCCAACCGCGCCGACCACGGGCGCAGCCTCAATCCGTTTACCGACCCGGGCGCGCGGGCCGACTTCATCAATCTCGTGCCGATGGGCGCGGCGGGCGCCGCGAAGCTCGCCGGCAGCAAGCTGTTCACGCGCGCGGTCACGACGCTCACGCGCACGCCGAAGGTCGCGTCGGTGCTCGCCACCGGCGCGCGGACCACCGCGGTGGTGACGGGCGTGGGCGGTGCGGTCGAGGCATTCGGCGAAGCCGGCTACGACTATTTCGTCACGGGCGACAAGAAGGCGGCCGGCGAGCAGCTCAAGTCCGGGATCACCAACGTCGCGCTGATGGCGGCCGGCGGCCTCAAGGAACGCGCGGTGACGTCGGTGCGCACGCGCACCGGCCGGCCGGTGCCGATCCGCGGGGCCGACGGCAAGACCGTCGCCGTCGACAGCCAGACGATCGGCCGGATACTCGAGAGCGGCGACGCGTCGTCGCTCGCGGCCGGCCGCACGCGCGTGACGCTCGACGGCGAAGCCGTCAAGGTGTCGCCGGACGGCACGCTGCGCGTGGGCGACAAGGTGCTCACCTACGACAACACGCCGATTCGCGTGCTCGACCGCGCATCCGCGAAGCGCCTGCCGCCGGGCAAATCGGTGGTGCTCGGCGAAGACGGCACGCTGTCCGTCGTATCGGTATCGCCGAAGGCATGGACCAACGGCACGCGCGTCGACGACGTGACGGGCACCGGCGAGCGCATGTCGTTCGGCCCCGACGGCGAGATGAGCGTGACGCCGAAGATCGTCGCGAAGACGCCGCTCGACGTGCTGCAACACGTGCTCGACCAGGCGAGCGACGCCTACCGGCAGACGGCCGCCGGAGCGCAGGCGCCGCGCCGCCTCGCGCAGACGGCGGCCGAAGGCGAAGCCGCGAGCGTGTCCGCCGATGCGCGCAGCACGCGACGCACCAGCGAGGAACGCGCCCGCGTGCAGCAGCAGCGCGACCAGACCGATGCCGAACGCAGCACGACCGCGAGCGCCAACCGGCGCAGCGCCGATACGCAATCGATGCGCTGGCGGCCGGTCGCGGCCGACGAGCCGGCCGGCCCGGGCACGCGCGCGAAGCCGGACGGCGCGCCGCCGCGCGTCAACGCGAAGGTCGTCGATCTGACGGAGGACGCGCCCGTCACGCGCGCGGCGACGTCCGATCCGGCCGGCATCGCCGTACCGCGCGGGCCGCGCGCCGAGGCGATGGAGCTGGGCGATCGCACGGTCTACGTGGTGCGCAGCGGCGCGACACCCGACGCGCCCGGGGCGCGGCCATCGTCGCCGCGCCCGCAGGATCTCGAGGAACCGGTGATCGTCGTCGCCGGCGAACACGACGCGGCGCTCGCACCCGAGCTCGCGAACCGCTGGCAGAAGCCCGTCTATGCGGCCGCGCCCGACGCATTCGGTGCGGACGGCCAACTGCGCGCGGACGCGCGCGTGCTGCGCTTCGATCCCGCGCCGGAGACGGCCGCGGCCCCTGAAGCCGGCCTGCCGGACGGCATCGCGCCCGACGAAGCGCCGCCCACGTCGCCCCGCGCGGCCGCCGACGACACGGTGATCGTGCTGGCCGGCAAGCGCGGCCCGAACGAACCGGCGATGCCGCGGACGGCCGCGCCGCCCGAGCCGGTCCATGCGCTCGACGGCGTGTTCAGCGCGCCGAACCGCGTGCTCGTGCTCGTCCAGCCGGAACGCGCCGGCGCGCCCGAGCGAATGGCGCAACGCGACACGGCCGCGGCGGACCGCGGCGCACGCGCGCTCGACGACGCGCACGGCCAGGCCGCCCGCGCGCCGGCGGGCGGCGAACGTCGCACCGCGGCGAACGACGACGTCGGCCTCGCCGCCGCGCACCCCGAAACGACCGAGACGGCCCCGCCCGACCACGGCGCATCGAAGCCGGGCTGGGTCACGCGGATGCAGATGCGCTTCGGCGGCGCGGCGCTGCCCGAAGCCGCGCAGGCGCTCGCGATGCAGTCGGGCACGCTCGCCACGCAACTGCGCATGCTGCAGGACGCCGGCTGGCGCGTGACGCTCGGCAAACGCGGCGGCGGCAGCCGCATCGACCCGCGCAAGCGCCGCGTGACGATCGACGGCGCGCTCCAGCATCCGGGCAGCATCACGTACACGCTCGCGCACGAAGCGCGTCATGCGGTCGAGGCGATGGCCGGCGTGCTGAACCTCGACTACGGCAACCGCAGCCGCTTCACGCGCAAGGCGCTCGAAGCCGAGGCCCGCGCGCAGATCAACGCGTTCGAGGCACGCTACGAAATCGAGCTCGCGGGCGGCGGCGACATTGCCGCGCACGTGCGCCTGCCCGATGCGATCGAACGCGAAGGCGCCGCGTGGCGCGCGCCGTCGCACGACTATGCGGGCACGGTCGGACGCCTCGTCGACGCATTCGCCGATGCGCCCGTGTCGGGCCGCGACGGCGAGACCTACCGCGACTTCTACGACGACGTCTGGTCACGCCAGAAGCGCCGCGGCGGCATCCCGCGCCGGATGCCCGCGCCGCAGACGCACGAGACCGGCGGCGCGCCGCACGGCGTGCGCGGCTTCGACGAACGCGTGGCATGGAGCCGCGCGCATGCCGAATATGCGTCGCCGTTCGGCGACGGGCCCGTGCCGGCGGTGGCCGACCTGCAGGCGGCGCGCAGCCGCCACTTCACGATGCTGCAGGACCAGGGCGTGCTGATGCTGCACGCCGATACGCTGGCGGACGGCACGCTGCTCTCGGGCGGCCGGCCGGCAGGCGTGCATGAATACGCGCTCGACCAGGCGCCGTCGTTCCTGGTCAAGGACGGCTATTCGATCGTGCTGTCCGCGAAGCACGGTGGCGATGCAGCGGCCGCCGGGCTCGCGAATCTGTGGCAGCGGCCGGTATATGCGCCGCCCCCGCACGCGGTCGGCGAACGCGCGGCGCTGCTCGACACCGGCGTGTTTCGCCGCTACGACCCGGCACCCGCGGCGCCGCACGATCTCGGGCCGCTCGCGGCCGATGCCGAAGGCGTGCACGTCGAAGGCAATCCGGCCGCGCGGATCGACGTCGAGCGTCACGTCGGCGAACTGCTCGGCGCCGGCGCCGAGAAAACCGTGTTCGCGCTCGGCCACGATGCCGCGCTCGCGGTGTACGACACCGGCCCGCATACGTCGGAAGCGCGTCAGATCGACGCGGCGATCGACGAGAGCATCGCACTCGACGATCTCGCCTCGTACGGCCTGAAGACCGTGACGATGGACGGGCCGTTCTCCGCGCTGAACCGCGTCGCCGTGCTGTACCGGCCGCTCGGCGTGTTCCACAGCTTCGGCTTCGAGACGGGCGCGCTGCCGCGCGTGGTGTCGCGCGCGGCGCTGGAGCACGTCCAGCGGATTCGCGACGTCGTCGAACGCACGGGCATCGGCTTCGACCTGCAAGGCCTCTTCACGCGCGGCGGCGATTTCCTGCTGAGCGACCCCGGTGCGATCGGCATGGGCGCGAGCGAGCACTTCGCCGCGCTGGAGCGGCTCGCGGTGATCGAGCGCGCGCTGACGCAAGGCCTCGAGCGCGGCAATATCGAACTCGCGCATCCGCGGCTGGCGGAAACGCTGCCGCCCGATGCGTTCGTGCAGAAGCCGTCGGTCATCACGCGCGTGCGGATGCGCTTCGGCGGCGCGCCGCTGCCGAAGGAAGCGTACCGGCTGATCGACGCATCGAGCCTGCTGTCGCAGCAGCTTCGGCTCGGCGCCGACGCAGGCTGGAAGGTCGTGCGCGGCAAGCCCGGCGGCGGCAGCAAGATCGACACGCGGCGGCGGCGCGTCACGATCGATGGCGGCCTGCAGTCGGCCGGATCGATGGTCTACGTGCTCGCGCACGAAGCCCGCCATGCGCTCGAGGCGGCGACCGGCACGCTCGGGCTCGACTACGGCTCGACGCAGCGCTACGTGCGCAGCGCGCTGCTCGCCGAGGCGCGCGCGCAGGTCGATGCATTCGCGGTGCGCGACGAGATCCGCGCGAACCTCGGCGTCGACATCGGCCGCCACGTCGCGCTGCCCGAGGCGATCGCCAACGAATACGGCCGCGCGCGGGCCGGCGACGCCGCCTCGCTCGCGCGCCTCGCCGACGCGTTCGAGCACAGCCCGACGTCGCTCGACGGCGGCGTGACCTACGGCGAGCTGTATCGGCGCCATGCGCAGGCCGCGCGACGCACCGGCGTCACGATGCCGGCGCCGCGCGAGACGGCCGCGACGCTCGCCGAAGAAACGGCATGGTCGCGCGCACGTCCGGTGAAGGCATCGCCGTTCGACGGCAAGCCGGTCGCCGGCGTCGACGCGCTGACGCTCGACCGCTCGGGCCCGCTGTCGTACGACCGCGACGGCCGCATCGTGATCGTGCATGGCGTCACCGATGCGCAAGGCCGCCTCGTCGATCCGGACGGCCGGCCCTACACGCCGGTCGAGGTCACGCTCGCGCACCGCTCGGTGCTCGGCCTGCCCGGCTCGTCGGTGATTCTGTCTGCACGCAACGGCCGCGACGCCGCCGCATGGCTCGCGAACGTCTGGCAGCGCCCCGTCTACGCACCGCCGACGATCGCGGTCGGGTTCGGCGCCGAGGCACGGCTCGGCCACACGAACGCATGGCTGCGCTACGATCCGGCGCCGCACCAGCGCCCGGAGCTGGGCGCGCTCGACGTGGACGGCAACGGCGTCCACGTGAGCGGCGATCCGGCCGCGCGCATGCCGGTCGAGCGCTTCACCGGCGCGGCGACCGGCGCCGGCATCGAGAAGACCGTGTTCGAACTGGGTCGCCGCAATGCGATCGGCCTCTACGAAGGCACGGACAATCGCGCGATTCTCGACCACATCGAATCGATCCGCCTCGAACAGGAAGGCCTCGCGGCGCTGCGCGCGCACGGGCTGCGCACGCTCACGGTCGGCGGCCCGTTCTCGGCATTCGATCGCGTGGCCGTGATGTACGCGCCGTTCGCGTCGCTGAGCAGCCACGACGTGATGGCCGGCGTGCTGCCGGCGCGCGTCACCCGCGACGCCTTCGCGCAGCTCGACCGCGCGCGCGACGTCACCGCGCGGCACCGCCTGTACTACGACTTCGAAGGCGTGTTCGACGCGCACGGCGACTTCTACCTGAGCGACCCGTCGACGGTCATGACCGATGCGCCGAAGCTGAACGTCGAAGGCATCGTCCGCGAGATCGGCGCGCTGCGCGCGACGCTCGAGGACGGCATCGCGCGCGGTGCGATCGAGCTCGCGCATCCCGGCATCACCGAACACCTGCCGCCCGACGCGTTCGTGCAGAAGCCGTCCGTCATCACGCGCGTGCGCATGCGCTTCGGCGGCGCGCCGCTGCCCAAGGCCGCCCATGCGCTGATCGACCGCTCGAGCCTGTTGCGCCAGCAGGTCGCGCTGGCCGGCGAGGCCGGCTGGAAAATCGTGGTGGGCCGGCCCGGGCGCGGCAGCCGGATCGATACCGCGAAGCAGCGGATCGTGCTCGACGGGCAGTTCCACGGCAGCGGCACGCTCGTCTACACGCTCGCGCACGAAGCGCAGCACGCGGTCGAGACGATCACGCGCCGCCTCGCGCTCGACCGCTCGTCGCCGGAGGCGCTGACCGACAGCGCGCTGATGGCCGAGGCGCGCGCGCAGGCGAACGCGTTCGCGGTGCGCCGCGAAATCCTCGACGACGGCGGCATCGACATCGCGCGGGACGCCCGCCTGCCCGACGCGATCGCACGCGAAGCCGACCACGTGCTGCCCGGCGACGAAGCCGGGCTGCGCCGGCTCGCGGCCGCATTCGGCGACGCCGCGCCGTCCGTGCCGGGCCACGCGACCTATCGCGCGTACTACGCGAGCCAGGCCGACGCGATGCATGCGCTCGGCATGCCGCGCGAGATGCCGGCGCCCGCGCCGCAGCCGGCGTCGAACGCGCCCGTGCCCGCGGCGACGGCGGACGCCGCAAGCCGCCAGCATGCGCTCGATCACCTCGCGTCGCACGGCAAGCGCGACCTGATCCGCATCGACGGTTCGCAACTCGCGTCGCTCCAGCAGATGAAGGATGCGTTCGGCACGAATGCGCACGTGCTGATCGCGGAGCACGAACCGCGGCCGGAGGCCTCCATCGACGCGCGCCACGCGCAGCCGAAGTTCGTCGCGAGCATGCGCACCGACGAGAACGGTACGTTCGTCGACAAGGCGTCCGCCGATCCGGCCGTACCGATCCGCGACGCGGTCTATCGCGCGCTGAAGGACAACGGCCAAGCGGAACGCGCGGATGTCGATTTCTACGTGTCGCCCGTGTCGCTCGCGGAACTGCGCGAGTACGGCGGCGCCGCGCGGATCACCGCGCGCAGCGACGGGCGCGCCTGGGAAGCCGAACAGGCGGGCGCGACGCCCGACGCGAACGTCGTCACGACGCTGAAGTCGCTCGCCGACGCGCCGCGCTTTCGCCGGCCGAAGCAGGCGGCGAAAGCGGCCGGCGACGGCGCGACGCTTTACGCGATCGACAAGGAAACCGGCACGGTGCTCGGCTACGCGACGCGCAACGCCGCGCACGACTGGACGTATCACGAATCGACCTCGCTCGGCGACGCGACGATCGCGCCGCGCGATCTCGGCGCCGCGTTCCGCCGGCGCGCCCGCAACCTGTCCGGCGGCCGGCGCGGCGTGCGATTCGTCGTGACGGACGTCGCGCACGACACGGTCGAGCGCTACGGCGGCTTCGCGCCGGCGGAAATGCGCAAGGCGCTCGGCGACGAGAAGCCGCCGATGCAGAAACTCGGCACGCGCGTGCAGCGCGGCCTCGCGAAAGCCGATCCCGGCGTGCGCCGCAAGATCGCGGAGATCGAGGGCGCCGACAGTCCGTTCCTGCCGCCGAAGCTCGTACCGGACAGCGAGCAGCTCGCGATCGACTTCAGCGGCGCGAACACGCTGCACCTGATGCGCGCGCTGGAGCTGAAAGCGCTGCGCGGCGATCACTACGTGTACGTGTACGAGACCGATCATCCGGTCGCCGAATCGCTGCACACGCGCCGCGGCATCATCGCGATCCACGACGGCAACGCGCGCTGGTACGACGACGCCGAGCAATTGCGCGACCGGCCGGACGCGGGCCGCCCGCTCGACGAGATGCCGCTCGGGCGCGGCCCGTTCGGCGCGAACCAGCACTTCCTGCTGTCGACGCTCGCGCCCGATGCGTTCGACCCGCGCGCGACCGCCACGCAGAAAGCCGCGCTCGCGCAACGGCTCACGCAGTTGCTCGACGAGAAGTCGTATTTCGATGCGCTGCCGCAGAAGTTCGACCTCGCGACGCGCTGGATCCGCACGCAGATCGCCGGCCAGATCGATCGCGTGAAAGCCGCGCAGGCCGACCTCGCCGCCGCCCAGCAAGCCGCGCGGCAGGCCGCGCAGCCGGCGGGCGGCGCGACGGGCCCCACCGGCCCCGCCAGCCGGGTGCGCAATGCGCTGCGCGGCAAGGGCCGCCGGCGCAACCGCCGCGCCGCGAATGCGTCGAACGCGTCGAACGCGTCGAACACGCCGGCCGCGCCGAAGCCGCCGAAAACGCCGGCGGCCAAGCCGCTGACGCTGCGGCCCTACCAGCCGAGCCTCGGTTCGAGCACGGTCGCGGAATGGGTGATGCGCTACGGCGCCGCCAAGGTGGCCGACTGGTTCCCGACGGTCGACCGCGTGAAGGCGCTCGCCGCGCGCAGGCACCAGCCCGATGCCGGCGGTCTCGCGCTGACCGACGAACCGCAGACGATCCTGGCCGACGCACCGATGCTGAAAGCGCTCGGCATCCCCATCGGTCTCGCGCGCGAGGTGTCGAGCATGCCGTCGCGCGGGCCGGTGGCCGATCCCGGCGGCGATCACAACCGGTTCGTGAAGTGGATGCAGGCGTACGCCACGCGCCACAGCGCGGCACGCATGATCGACAAGCGCGCGATCCAGGCGTTCGTGCGCGCGCCGGCCGAGATCCAGGACCGCGTCGCGCCGATGGCGCGCGCGTTCAACCTGCGCGACGACCCCGCGCTCGCGGTGCGCTACGTCGAGCAATACGGCGGCGCGATGCCGGTGGTGTCGATTCCGGTCGATCCGCACACGCTCGCGGCCGCGCGCGGCGGCAAGCACGATCCGGCGTTCATCCGGCGCGCCCGCCAGTTCGGCTCCCCGATCGGCGCGCGCTACAACGAGGCCGACGCGACGATCACGCGCGAGGCGCCGGACGGCACCACGCGCACGCTCGAGCTCGACGACATCGCGCATCTGCACAAATGGCTCACCGCGGCGTCGCGCCATGGCTTCCAGCTTCGTCTCGAAGCGGCGTCGGGCCGCCCGCTCGTCTCCGCGGACGACCGCCGCACGATCGCCGGCACCAACGACAGCTACGCCGAATACACGCGGCTCATGACGTCGTTCGAGACGTGGTCGCACGATCATGCCGGCGAGCCCGCGCCGAACGTGATGCTGAGCTTTCACGGGTGGGACGCCGTGCTCGAACCGGTGCCGGGCGCCGGCCACGTCGAGCTGCTCGATGCGCTGCTCGACCGCAAGGCGATCGACTGGCTGCACGTGGGGCTGTCGTACGGCACGCACGGCGCCGACTTCATCGCGAACCAGGACCTGACGCGGGCGCTGGCGGAACGGATCGTCGACTATTACCAGACCGACCGTCACGGCAAGTTCGCGCGGCTGCACGGCGCCGATGCGCTCACGCGCGTATTCGAACCGGTGAGCCCCGAGACGTTCGCGAACCAGCAGCAGGTGCTGTTCGCGGAAATCGCGCGCATCGGCAAGTCGAAAGGCCTGTCCGACGACGCGCTCGCGACGCTGCGCGGCGAACTGTACGAACGCAACACGACCGCGCTCGTCAACCAGGCGCGCAAGGCGACCATCGAGCATGCGATGAGGCAGTGGGCGTCGGCCGATCATCCGCCCGCCACGCGCACCGAAAAGCTCGCGCGCCGCTCCGGCGAACGCTGGCTCGCGGAAACCGGCGGCCGCGCGCCGGCGCGCGGCACCGTCGTGTCGACCGCCGATCCCGCGGGGCCGCTGCCCGACAGTCGCGCGTACTGGCAATCGGTGGTCGAGCGCGAAGCGCTGAAGAACGATCCGTCGAAGCCGATCAGCGTCGGCCGGCAGATCGCGGCGAATCCGAAACAGGCCAAGATGATCGAGGAGCTGCAGGCGCTCGCGCAGATCAACGCGCTGCGCGTGCATCGGCCGTCGTTCCGCAAGGCGGAGCTGTGGAAGTCGATCGGCTTCAGCTCGCTCGTCACCGGCGCGGGCGCGCTCGTGATCGCCGATACGCTCGGCGCGACGCACGTGCTGCGGCAGGACATGCTGGGCAGCGCGACGTCGTCGTTCCTGCTGGGCTCGCGTCTGGGCCGCGTGTTCCAGGTCATGCACCAGGGTGCGGTGCGCAGCCTGCAGGCCGGCGATCCGAAGGCCGCGCAGGCGGTGCTCACGCGGCTCGAAGTGACGCTGTCGCGGCAGTTGCGCTCGGGCGCGCACGATTACGGCCAGAACCGGCGCGCCCAGCTCGAACAGATCTCGAACGAAGCGCGGACGCTGGCCGCGCAGTATGTCGAACTGAACCGCGTCGGGCTGATGAGCTTCGACGACGCGACCACCCACATCAAGGCGCTCGCCGCGGACGTGCTCGCGCAGATGCAGGGCACCGTCGGCGGCACGTCGCTGCAGCAGCTCCATACCGGCAACCCGCGTCACCTGTTCGGGATCGCGGGCCGCGCGGGCGCCGCGATCACGTCGACCGCGACGCTCGCGGTCGGCATCAGCGGCGTCGTGCACGCGCACGGGGCGTTCGATCTCGCCTACGGGTCGGCCGCCATCGCGAGCGGCGCGTTCGGCGCCACGTATGCGGGCCTCGTCTATACGATCGGCGCGCACCGCGTGAATGCCGACAAGCGCAGCCGCATCGTGCGCTTCACCGATTCGGCGAGCGACTTCATGGCCGTCGCGTACGGCGGCCTCGGCACCGGCGTGCAGTGGAGCGGCGGCCATTACGACCTCGCGATCGCGACCGGCGTGTCCACCGCGCTGCTGCTCGGCGGGCGTCTGAACACGCATTTCCCGAACGCGACGCCGCTGATCAACAAGATCCCGACGGCCGTCGTGCTGATTCCGGTCGGCGCGTTCGCGTACAAGCTGATCGAAGGGCTGTGGACGACGTTCTTCGGCTCGGGGTCCGGTTCGTCGAATCAGTCGAATCAGTCGAATTCGTCGCAATCGAATCTCGCGCCCGGTGCGTCGGCGAGCGCGTCGCCGAGCGCTTCGGCCAGTCCTTCGGCGAGCGCTTCGCCAAGCGCGACGCCAAGCGCTTCGGCGAGCGCTTCGGCGAGCGCATCACCCGGTACGCCGCCTGCCGCGCCGGCTTCGCCGTCGGCCAGCGCCACGCCGTCGACCGCGCAGCCGTCCGGGTCGCCGCAGCCCTACATCGTCGTCGCCGGCGATTCGCTGTGGGTCGTCGCCGACCGGCATCGCCAGTCGCTGCTCGACGCCGCGCACGTGTCGCGCGCCGATCAGCAGGCGATGACGCGCGGCGAGCAGGACAGGCTCGCGCTCAACGAGATCCTGCAGCTCAATCCGTCGGTGTCAGGCGATCCGAACCGCCTGGCGGTCGGCACGCCGCTGATCGTGGGCTGATATCGGCGCGCGGGCCGCGTGGCGCCGCGCGCGCCGGTCGCGCGCGGCACCCCGCATCACGCGACATCACGCCGCCCGCTGATGTTCCAGCCACGCCTGGAACATCAGCACCGTCCACAACTGATGCTGCCAGTTCATCCGGCCCGTCTGGTGCTGGCGCCACAGCCGCTCGACCGCCGCCGCATCGAAGAAGCCTTCCTCGCGCAAGCGCGACGGCCGCAGCAGCGCGTCGGCCCAGTCGCGCAGCGCGCCGCGCAGCCAGTGGTCGACCGGCGCGCAGAAGCCCTGCTTCGGCCGGTCGATCAGCGCGGCCGGCACGTAGCGGTCGAGCAGCCGGCGCAGCAGCGCCTTCGACTGCCCTTCCGGCAAGCGCACCGACGCCGGCACGCGCCACGCGAATTCGACGACGTGATGATCGAGGAACGGCATGCGCGTCTCGAGGCTCACGGCCATCGCCGCGCGATCGACCTTCGCGAGGATGTCGGTCGGCAGGTACGTGAGCGTGTCGATCGCCATCGCCTGCTCGGCGAAGCTCAGGTGCGCGGGCCACGCGGACACCGTGTCGAGCGGCGTCGGCGGCTCCTGCCCCGACAGCGCGATGCGCTCCGGATGATGCACCGACGACATCAGCAGCCGGTACAGCCCGATGCGGCTCTCGGCCGTCATCACATGGCCGAGCTTGTGCAGCCGATCGCCGATGCGCGACGACGATTCGCGCGCCTCCACGCCGCCCCACGCGCCCTGCGCGACGGCCGCGAGCTGGTCCGCATGATCGGGCCGCAACGCGTGCAGCGCGGCGGCGATCCGCGCGCGCACGGCGGCCGGCACGCGATGCAGCTTGCGCCACAGGCGCGGCGTCAGGAAATAGCGCGTGTAGCCGCCGAACAATTCGTCGCCGCCGTCGCCGGACAGGCTCACCTTCACGTGCCGGCGCGTCAGTTCGGAGACGAGAAAGGTCGGGATCTGCGACGCGTCGGAGAACGGCTCGTCGTAGATCGACGGCAGCTTCGGCACGACGCCGAGCGCATGGTCGGCCGTCACGTAAAGCTCGGTATGGCGCGTGCCGAGATGGCGCGCGACCGCCTTCGCGTAACCGGCCTCGTCGTAGCCGGCCTCGTGAAAGCCGATCGTAAACGTGTCGACCGGCGTCGCCGATTGCGCCTGCATCAACGCGACGATCGTCGACGAATCGATGCCGCCCGACAGGAACGCGCCGAGCGGCACGTCGGCTTCCATCTGCCGCGCGACGGCCTGGCGCAGGATCGTGTCGAGCTGGTCGACGGCTTCGTCGGCGCTGCCCTCGAACGGCTGCGCGCGGCCCGCCTCGATCGCCTGTTCGAGCGTCCAGTAGGTGCGCAGGCGCGGCGTGTCGCGCGCATGTTCGAACTGGATGTACGTACCGGGCGGCAGCTTGCGGATGCCGCGATAGATCGTGTAAGGCGCGGGCACGCTCGACTGGCGCAGGTACAGGCACAGCGCGTCGCGATCGATCGCGCCGTCGAAGCCCGGATAGCCGCGCAGCGCCTTCAGCTCGGACGCGAACACGAGCGCGTCGCCGATCCGCCCGTAGTAGAGCGGCTTTTCGCCGATCCGGTCGCGCGCGAGCGTCAGCACCCGCGACGCGCGGTTCCACAGCGCGAACGCGAACATGCCGGTCGCCCGGCGCAACGCGGCCTCGACGCCCCACGCGACGATCGCCGCGATCAGCACCTCGCTGTCGGAGTGGCCGCGCCACGCCGGTGCGCGCCCCGCGCGCTCGAGCTCGGCGCGCAGTTCGCGATGGTTGTAGATTTCGCCGTTGAAGACGAGAACGTAGCGGCCGCACGCGGAAGCCATGGGCTGCCGGCCGTGCACCGACAGGTCCACGATCGCGAGCCGCCGGTGGCCGAGCGCGATGCCGGCCTCCGGGTCGACCCAGATCCCCTGTCCGTCGGGCCCGCGGTGCGCAAGGCTCGCCGTCATTCGCGCGAGCGTGCCGCGCGCTGTCTCCTCATCGAAGGCGACGCTATTCAGAAAGCCGTCGATTCCGCACATTGATATGTCCGCCCCTGTTGACCTGTTCCGTCACGGACGGCACGACCTCGCGGCCGCCGTCGGGCGTGACGGTCGAGCCATATTACGAAGAAATAAATCAGCAATAATTCACCAGTGAATGTCGGCGGCATCCGGAAAAAAATGGACGTCAAGTGCCGCATGCGGATGGCCGCGCAACGGGGCCATATCGAATCGGATGAGTGGGCCGGCAAACGTGGCGGACAAAAAAGGGGGCCGCATGCCGATGCGACGCCGCCACGCCGTGTCATGCGGCGCCGGTCGCCCATTTCAGCAACTGCGCGACCTCGCGGAAATGCTGCGGCTGGATCGTGCCGTTCTCGGGCGTCGTCTCGTACAGCGCCTGCGCGAGCCCGACGTTCGCGAGCGTCGGGCGCAGCGCGTCGCGGGCCAACCGCACGATCCGCTCGGCCGCGTCGCCCTCGCCGCGCGCGAGCACCCACGGCAGCGAGCCCATCCCGCCGTAATAGAGCGCGACCGCGACGCGCGGCGAATAGACGACCACCGACGCATAGGCGATCCGGTCGGGCAGCGACGCGAACTGCACTTCGCGCGCGAGCTGGCGGCGCTTCGCCTGGATGTGCGGATCGCCTTCGTCCTCCTTGTGCTCGCGCCGCACTTCGTCGATCGACATCTTCATTTTCTGGTTGAATTCGTGCCGCTGGTGCACGATGTCGATCAGCGCCATCACGATATAGATCAGCGCGGCCCAGCCGAACAGCAGCATCAGCAGCTTCACGATCAGCGCGAGGATCGAGACCGGCCGCGTGAAGCCCGACTGCACGGACGGATCGAGCGACTCGACGATCAGCCAGCCGAGCGTCGCGACGAGCAGCGCCGTCTTCAGCAGCATCTTCGCGAGGTTGACGAGGTTGCGCAGCGACCACAGGTTCTTCATCCCCTCGGCCGGGTTGAGCCGCGACAGTTGCGGCACGAGGCGGCTCCACGCCATCACGCCGCCCACCTGCACGAAGCCCGCGAGCAGCCCCGCCAGCAGCCCGGCCGCGACGATCTGCGCGGACTGCGTGGCCCAGTCGCGCGCGGCGCCGTCGATCAGCACCGCGAGCCGCGCGGCGGGGTCGGCCGCGCCGACCGCGTCGAACACGAGCCGGAACAGCGCCTGCAAGCGCGCGAACAGCGAACCGATGCCCACCGCGAGCGCCACGCACACGCCGACGAAGAACGCCGACGACACCGTTTCCGCGCTCTTCGGCACGTCGCCTTTCTCGCGCGCCTCGCGCAGGCGCTTCGCGGTCGGCTTCTGGTCCTTTTCGGCCATCGCGGCTCCCGCGCGCTCAGCCGCCGCCGTGCGCGGCGAACAGCGCGCGCAGCAGCGCCACGAGCCCGCTGTCGGGGCTCAGCAGCGCGTGCAGCGACGCGTACACCACCGGCAGGAACAGGATCATCATCAGCATCGCGAGCGCGCTTTTCAGCGGCTGCGAGAACACGAAGACGTTGAGCTGCGGCACCGCGCGCCCGACCAGGCCGACGCCGAGCTCGACGAGCACCAGCACGATCGTGACCGGCGCGGCGAGCTTCACCATCCATTCGAAGATCGTGTCGGTCTGGCGCACGATGAAGGTCTGCAGCATCGACGAGAAATCGGGGCCGAGCGAGCCGATCGGCCACCATGCGTACGACTGCGCGAACAGTTGCACGAGCACCTGCAGCCCGCCCGCCGTGACGAACAGCGCGATCGCGACGAAATTCAGGAATCCCGAGGTCGGTCCGCCCTCGTGCCCGCCCATCGGGTCGAAGAACGCGGCGCTGCCGCTGCCGGTCTGGAAGTCGATCAGGTAGCCGACGCCCTGAATCGCGAACAGCACCGCGCTGAACGCGCCGGCGAGCAGCATGCCGACCATCGCCTCCTTCGCGACCAGCAGGCACCACATCAGGAACGGCAGCGCGGCCACCTGCGCGGCATCGATCGCCGGCGCGACGAACGCGGCGATCACGACCGCGATTCCGTTGCGCACGAGGCCCGTGATGATCTGCTCGTTGAATACCGGCACGACCAGCATGATCGGCAACAGGCGCGGCATCACGTAGAGCAGCGGCCGCAGCATGCCGGCGACGTCGTTGAAACCCGCGGCCTGGTCTAGCATCGGCGCTCCGCGACGGTGGGCGGGGCGGGATCGCCAGCCGCGTCAGGCACCTCGGGCACGTCGGACAGCACGGTTTCAGCGGCGATGTCGGCGCCCGCCTCCGTTTCGGTCATGGCCGCATCGAACGCGGCCGCGGCCGCCGGCGGCGTGGACGCATGACCGGCCGCGTCGCCCGCGCCGGCCACCCAGGTGCCGCCCGTCGCGAAGCGCCGCACCGCGTAGCCGTCCGCGACGTCGTCGGCGTCGCGCTCGACCCGCGCGGCGCGCGCGTGCTGCGCCTTCTCGCCGGCCTTCTCCAGCTTGTCCTCGGCGGCCTTCGCCTTGCGCGCGGCGCGCTGCAGGTCGGCGAGCGTCGCTTCGTGGCCGCGGTGCACGTGCGCGGCCTCGCTCACCGACGCGTTCGCGTTGCCGATATGCCGGTCGAACGTGCGCGTATCGGCCGCCGCGTCCTGCAATGCGCGCGCTTCGCGCACGTCGTCGGCCAGGCGCGTCTGGATCGCGGCCTTCGCGGCGACCTGCTGCGCGAGCTGCGCCTGCGCGGCCGCGAGCGCCCGCCGGCTCTGCGCGGCGATGCCTTGCTGGCGCGCGGCCGCGACGCGCGCGATCTGGCTGCGCATCTCGCGTACGCGCTTCAGGCGGGCGAGCGTCGCGAGCACGAGGCGGTCGTCGGCTTCAGACATGATCGTTCGCCAGCTTCGTCAGCTTCGCGAGCAGCGCGTCGAAACGCACGTCCTCGTCCGACGCCTGCGCGCAGAACGCGCCGATCGCGTCGCGCGCGCGCAGCGCGAGATCGCCAAGCCGATCGCTGCCTTCGCGGTACTCGCCGATCTGCACGAGCAGCTCGATTTCCTGATACTTCGCGATCAGCTCGCGCACGCGCGCGGCCGCATGCTGATGCGCGCGGCTCGCGACGAGCGGCATCACGCGCGACAGGCTCGCGAGCACGTCGATCGCCGGGTAGCGGTTCGCGAGCGCGATCTTGCGCGACAGCACGATATGGCCGTCGAGAATCGAGCGTACTTCCTCGGCGATCGGGTCCGATTCCTCGTCGCCTTCGACGAGCACCGTGTAGAGCGCGGTGATCGACCCGTGCGCCCCCTGCCCCGCGCGTTCGAGCAGGCGCGGCAATACCGCGAACGTCGACGGCGGGAAGCTGCGTCGCGTCGGCGGCTCGCCGCTCGCGAGGCCGACCTCGCGCTGCGCGCGTGCGAAGCGCGTCAGCGAATCGACCAGCAACAGCACGCGCTTGCCCGCATCGCGGAAGTGCTCGGCGATCGCAGTCGCGACCAGCGCGGATTTCACGCGCTCCATCGCGGGGCGGTCGGACGTCGACACGACGACGATCGAACGCGCGCGCACCTCGGGCGACAGGCTGTGCTCGATGAATTCGCGCACCTCGCGGCCGCGTTCGCCCACCAGCGCGATCACGTTCACGTCGGCCTGCGCGCCGCGCGCGATCATCCCGAGCAGCGTGCTCTTGCCGACGCCCGAAGGCGCGAAGATGCCCACGCGCTGCCCGACGCCGAGCGTCATCAGGCCGTCGATCACGCGCACGCCGGTCGCAAACGGCGTGTCGATCATCTTGCGCGCGAGCGGGTTCGGCGGGTCCTGCTGCGTCGAAACCCACGCGGCGCCCGTCACCGGCCCGCGATCGTCGAGCGGCCGGCCGAGCCCGTCGAGCACGCGGCCGAACAGCCCCTCGCCCACCGGAAACACATGCTCGCGCCCGGACGGCACGACGGTCGTCTCCGGCGACAGCCCGGCCACGTCGCCGAGCGGCGTGAGCAGCGTCGTCTGGCGCGAGAAGCCGACCACCTCGGCAAGCAGCGTCGGCTGGTTCGGCGTGCGCAATTCGCAGATCTCGCCGAGCCGCGCGCGGATGCCCGTCGCATTCAATATCTGCCCGACCGCATGATTGACGCGGCCCTGCACCGATACCGGCGAGAAGAACGCGAGCCCCGCGTCGAGCTCGCCGACGAGGCGGCCGCGATCGAACGGCGCGCCGTCGTCGTCGCCGAACGTTTGCCGATCGTCGAGCGGCGCGTTCATCGCGCGGCGCCCTTCAGCGCGTCGCGGCGGATCGCCTGGCGCAACGCGTCGATCTGCAGGTCGAGGCTCGCGTCGATGCGCCCGGAGGGCGTCTCGACCGTGCACGCGTGGCGTTCGAGCTGCGCGTCCTCGACGATGCGGATCTTCTGCCGGTTCGACTGCTCCGCGAACGCGCCGTCGAGCGCGTCGCGCATCTCGTCCGTGCGCCCGGGCGCGACGCGCACGATCAGGAACGCCTCGTCGCGCACGAGCGGCGCGATCCGCGCGAGCGCGGCCTCGTACAGCTTCTGCGTGCTCATCTCGCCGACGATCGCGCGCACGGCCTTCACGACGATCTCGGCCATCGCATCCTTGATCGTCTCCATCGTGCGCGTGGCCGCGAGCGCCTGCGTGTACGCCTGCGCGGCCTGCTCGCGCTGCGCGCGGCGCATGCCTTCGTCGTAGCCGGCCGCCTGGCGCTTGTCGAATTCGCGCTGTGCGTCGGCGACGATGCGCGCGGCCTCTTCATGCGCGGTCGCGATCACCGCGGACGCGTCGAGCAGCGCCGCGTATTCGCGCTCCTTGAGCACCTTGCGCTCCGACAGCAGCTGCAGGTTGTCGCTCGTGATCAGAAAAGCCAGTCCCATGACGCAAGCCTCTCGGGAATCAGAAACAGGAACATCAGTTCGCCGAATTGATCGCGCTGCGCGCGGTTCAGCCAGTACGGCGCTTCGTCGTCGATCGCACGGTTGAATTTCAGGCACACGCGCCGCGCGACCGCGTCGCCGGCCACGCCGATGAAATCCGCGAGCAAGCGCCCGCCGCGCGCGCGGATCACGACCGGCAGCGCGGCGGGATCGGCGCGCCACGGTTCGAGCGTTTCGGCGAGCGCGCCGAATTCCGGCGCGCGTTCGAGCGCGAGTTCGAGCGCATCGCCGCCGAGCCGCGCCGCCACTTCCGCGCGGATGCGCCGCCCGGCCAGCGCGTCGCGCAGCCACGCGCGATGCAGCAGCAGCCCCGCATACGCGGCCAGCTGCTCGAGCGCCGCGCCCGGCAGCAGCGCGAGCCGCGCGCACGGATTCGCCACGTCGAAGTCGTGCCGGTCGGCCACGCCGTTCAGCGCGAGCAGGTGCCGCGCCAGCAGCTTGCGGCCCGCCGCGCCGAACGCATCCGGCGAACGGTAGCGCGCGGGCCACTCGGCCGGCACGCGCGTCACGTGCAGATAGCGATCGGGCCG
Organism: Burkholderia anthinoferrum; assembly: GCF_002925705.1. NCBI lineage: Bacteria > Pseudomonadati > Pseudomonadota > Betaproteobacteria > Burkholderiales > Burkholderiaceae > Burkholderia > Burkholderia anthinoferrum. Next base: position 138,184 of record NZ_LFZP01000049.1, on the reverse strand, counting down.
CAGGTTGAAGTCGCACACGAGCGCATGAAACGCGGCGGCACGCGCGGCAGGCGGCGGCGCAAGCGGGTGCAGCCACGGCAGCGGCGCCGCGTCGGATGCGGCCGCTTCGCCCGGCGGCAGCGCGCGCGGATCGCTCATGCGCCGTCGCGCGCGCCGTCCGGCGTACGCAGCCCGCCGCCCGCCTGCTGCGCGGCCGCCCCGCCGCCGTTCGCGCCGCGCGGCGCGCCGAGCAGGCCCGCAAGCCGCGCGCCGAACATCCCGCGCCGGGCGGCCGACAGCGCGATCACCGCGCAGGTCAGCAGGATCAGCGCGAACACGAGCCAGCCGAGCGGCGAGCGCAGCCGCAGGATGTCCGACACCGCGCCGCCGATCCCGTCCACGCGCGTCGCGCGCGCCGCGGCCGGCTGCAGGAACAGCGACACGTTGTCGTACTGCAGTCCTTCGATGCTGTGCGCGACCAGATCCTTGACCATCGGCGCCATCGCGCGCAGGTCGACGCCCGGCCGGTAGCGGATGTACACCGCCGCCGACGACGGCTTGATCTTGTCGGCGAGCGGATCGTTCTCCGGAATCACGACCTGCACGCGCGCGACCACCACGCCCTCGATGTCCTGCAGCGTGCGCGACAGGTCCTGCGACACGCCGTACAGGTAGCGCACGCGCTCCTCGGCCGGCGTCGACACGAGGCCCTGCTTCTGGAACAGCTCGCCGAGGCTCGCATAGCTCGGCTTCGGCAGCCCGTTCGCGTGCAGCACCGTGAGCGCCGCCTGCATGTCGCCGTCCGCGACGCTCACGAGCCACGCGTTGCGGTCCGACGTATCGCGCGCGTCGTTGTCCTTCGACGCGCTGATGCCCGCGTCGCCGAGCACCGCGATCATCTGGTTCGCGTCGCGCTCCGACAGGCCCGAGTACAGCTCCTTCTGGCACCCGGCCAACAGCACGAGCAGCCCCGCGAGCAGCGCGCGCGCCGCCCGGCTGCGCCACGCATGCGTGCGCGGCGTCGAATCGATCGTCGTCATCGTTTGTCCGCTTCAGGGTGCGTGAGGCCGTATCCTCCGGCCCGCACGCGCTTTCACTCCTGCGTCTTCAGCACCGTATGCGTGAAGCCGTTCGCCGCCTGCGCAACCGACAGGCTCAACTGGTATTCCGAAATCGTGGTGGTTGCCGTCCACTGGAAATCCATCGCCTTCACCATCGTCATCAGCGGATCGCTGCGGCTGTCCGCCATCGACGTCAGCATCTCGGTGCGATGCTTGTCGATGTTCGCGTACCGCGAATCGAGATCGTTGCCGTACGTGCGCAACCGCTCGACGAGCGACGACGGGTTCGCCTGCGCGGGCGTCATCCGCACGGCCGGCGCCGCATCCGCCGGCGCGCGCGACATCGCGACGCCCGACGAAGACGGCGCAGCGGCCGGCGACGCGCCCGGCTGCATCAGCGCATCGAACTGGCGCACCTGCGCCGGATCGGACGTCGCGCCCGTTTGCTGCGCGGCGCCCGCGAGCGCGGCTGCGCCCGGCGGCGCCGCGCCTACGCCTGTTACCGACATGATCGTGTCCTCCTTGACCGGCAGGGCCGGAAACGGGCCGGCCGGCACGCGCACACGCCATGCCGGGCGCCCGTCGTGGGCGGCTCCGGCACGCGGCGTCGCGCGGCCCGGCCGGCGACCGGCGTCACGCGCGGCCGGCGGAACTCAGGTGTTGCGCAACCTGGGCGTTCGCCGTCCCCTCCTGCGCGGTCACTGCGTTGCTGGTTTCGAACGTCGCAGTCGATTGCTGAACCTGGAAATTGATCTTCGTCAGTTCGAGCTGCGTCTTGGTCAGGTCGTCGGCCTGCTTCTGCACGTCGCCCGTGTTCGTCACACCACCTGCTGCCGAGGTACCCATGCTTCGCTCCTTTACGTGAACCACACTCCACATTCCGGCGGCGGCCCCATGCCCCGCCGGCGACGTGACGCGCCGCATGCATGCGGCGTGTCGCGTGATGCGCGCATCGCGAAACGCGCTGCGCCTGATTCGTCGCGACGCTAATGCGCCGCCTCCTTCGCCGATACCCCGACACCGGCCGCCGGCTCGCCGGGCAGCAGCGTCGGCCCTGGCACCGGCCGCGCGACGCCGGCCGCCGCGCCGCTCGCGAGCGGCGCCACGGGCGGCGCGCTCGCCTGCTCGGGCGCGCTCGCCGGCGCGCCGCCGAGCGGCATCGTGATGCGCTGGCCGTTGCGTGCGAACACCACTTCGTCCGGGCCGATCGACACGACCGTCGCGCCTTCCTTCATCCGCGCACCTTCGAAATAGCGGCTGCCGTCGACCGTCTCGATGTAGCGCTGGTCGCCGTCGCCGGCGAACACGGTCGTGATCTCCGGAATGCCCGCCGTGCCGCCGAGCGTCGTCGCCGTGCGCGGCGCGGCCGCGTCGGCATCGCGCACGTGATCGACCACCTCGAGCGCCGGGCGCGCATCCTTCATGTAGTTGCGGATGCGCGGCTCGATCTGCGCGCGCGCGGCCGCGCCCGTCAGCTCGATCCGGCCGCGGCCGAGATACGTGACCGTCAGCGCCGTGTCGCTGAAATAGGTCTGCGCGGTCGCGACCAGATCGCTGACCACGTAGATGTTGCCGAGCGCCGCGTTGTCGACGCCCGCGACGATCTGCGCGACGCGCTCGCGCGCGGCCGGGTCGCTCACGTAGCCCGACACGATCACGCCGTCGTCGCGCGGCGCGACCGCCAGCTCCGGATACGCGTGCAGCAGTTGCTGCAGCCGGTGCGTGCGCGCGAGCACCGATTCGTGCTGCCACGGCAGCCGGCCCGACCACGCGACGAAGCCGTAGCCGAGCGCGCCGAGCAGCACGCCGACCCACAGCGCGACCAGCGCGATCACGAGCCGCCGGCTGCCCAGCCGCCGCAGCCCGCCCGTGAGCCAGCCGAGCCACGCGGCCTCGCGCGCGGCGTCCGGCGCATCCGTTTCGTCGGGCACCGCGACGCTCGCCTGCGCATGCCGTGCGATGCCGAGCCGGATCGAGCCGACGGTCACGACGTCGTTCGGCGTCAGCGAGCGGCGGCCGGCGCCGAGCGGCTCGTCGTTGAACAGCACCGGCGCGCCGGTGTCGCCGCCGTGGTTCTGCACGGTCACCGCGAGCGCGCCGACCTGCAGGCACACCTGCTTCGCGCCGATCTCGCGATCGGGCAGGATCACTTCGCAGTCGGCCGCCGTGCCGACCCAGTTCGCGCCGCGCGCGAGCGACATCGTGCGGCCGTACATCGGCCCGCTCAGGAAGCACAGGTTCCACGGCGACGCGAGCGCGGCCGAACCGGCCCCCGCGCCGGCCGCGCCGCCGGGCAATGCGCCGTCGCCGTGCGGATCAATGATGCTCGTCGACATGCGTGACCACTCCTGCGGTCGTCGCCGCCGGCTGCGACGCCGCGCCCACGGGCGGCGGCAACGCGGGCGGACCGAACTTCGTGCCGGGCAGCGGCTTCGGCGTCAGCGGCACCGTGACGTCGTTGTCCGGCGGCCGATACATCGACATCCCCTCCGGGTTCGCCGGACCGTCGACGCCCGGGTTCACGGGCGAGCCGTCCGGCGCATACATCGACGCGTTCGTCACGACGCGCGGCGTCAGCAGGTAGAAGCGCTCCATGTGGTTGCCCGACTTGTCGGTGTACTTGAACAGGTTGCCGATCAGCGGAATGTCAGACAGCCAGGGCACGCCGCTCTTGTTCAGCCGCACCTCGTCGTCGTTGAAGCCGGCGATCAGGAGGCTCTTGCCTTCGTCGATCATCGTCTTGGTGACGATGTTGCGCTGCTGGATCACCGGCACGTTCGACACGGCCTGCCCCGGCACGATGTTGCCGTCCTGGATGTCGATCGACATCATCACGCTCTGGGGGCTGCCGGACACGGCCGCGGCGTTGCGGATCGCCTCGTCGACGATCATCGGCGTCACCTTGATGCTGGTGCCGGTCGTCACGCTGTACAGCGACGAATCCTGGTAGCCGGGCACCTGCACGTAGAACTGCGTGAGGTTTTCGAGGATCGCCTCGGTGTTGTCGAGCGCGAGCACCTTCGGCTTCGATCGCAGTTGGGCCTGACCCTTCTGCGCGAGCGCGTTCACGCGCGTGAGCAGGTAGTTGCGCAGCGACCCGCCGATCGACGCGGTCAGCGCGATGCCGGTCGGCATGAACGCGCCGGTCTGCCCGGTTTCCGACGTGCCGATGCCGAACGTCAGCGGCGGGTTGCCGACGCCGTTGTACTGCGTGTTGCCGTTCAGCGGGTTCTGGCCGTTGCCGATCTGCACGTCGCCGTGCGTCGTGTGCAGGCGCCAGTCGATCCCGAGGCTGTCGAGCGAATCCTCGTTGATGTCGATGATCGTCACGTTGATCTCGACGATGCGCGGCCGCTCGTCGAGCTGGCCGATCAGCGACTGGTAGCGATACATGTTCTCCGGCAGGTCGCGCACGATCACCGCGTTGATCGCCGGATCGGCGACGATCTGCGGCAGCGTGTCGCCGCCGCCGGTCGAGAACGGCGACAAGCCGCCGCCCATGCCGCCGTCCGTACCGCCATAACCGCTCTGCCGCGGGCCGCCGGAGATGTCGGGGAAGTCGAGCCGCGGCACCGCGATCGTCAGCCCCGAGCCAAGCTTCACCTGTCGCGCGGCCTGGCCGAGCGGCGTGCTCGCCGGCGCCGCGGCCGTGTCGCCGGTCTTGCCGAACAGCCGGCGCAGGATCGTCGCGACGCCCGGCACCGTCACTTCCTTGCCCGAGCGGTTGATCGTGAAGTCCGACGCCCAGCCGTATTTCAGCCGGAATGCGCGGATATCCGCATGCGCGCCGTTCGCCGACGGATCGCCGACCGAGCCGATCGCCTGCCGCACGAGTTCGACATAGCGGCGCGGGCCGGCCACGTACACGCTGTTCGAGCGGTCGTTGATCACCAGCGTGTAGCGCTTGTCCGGAATCTGCATCGCCTGCAGCGCACGGCCGATTTCGCCGGATGCGTTCGGCGGGATCGGGATCATCTGCGTCTGCGACTGGTCGGCCGGATCGACGTACAGGAACGAGCCGTCGTAGTACCACGTGAGCCCGTAGGTCGAGCAGATCGTGTCGAGCGTCTGCTGCGGCGTGCCGGAAAAGCGGCCGCTGATCACGCCGTCGACCTTCGGGTCGACCACCGCCGTCACGCCCTGCGACGACGCGAGCTCGCGGATGAAGTCGCCGATCTTCTTGCCGTTCGCGACGATCGTGAACGGCTTGTTGCGCCAGCGCAGGTCCGCCGCGCGCGCATGCTGCGCGGGCGCCATGCACAGCGACGCCGTGAGCAGCGCGGTCGCGCACACGGCAAGCGCGGCCCGTTGCAGGCTGCGCGGTTGAAACCGGATCGAGGCGACGCGTCGACGCATCAAAGGACTCCTGTTGAAGAAACGAACATGCGTTCCAGCGCCTGCTGCGCGAAGCGCAGCACTTCGCCGCCGAGCCAGCCCGACAGCAGCACGAGCGCGACCATCACGGCGATCAGCCGCACCGCGATGCCGATATTGGCGTCCTGCACCTGCGTGACGGCCTGCAGGATCGCGACGACGAGGCCTGTGACGGTCGCGATCAGCACGATCGGCAGCGACAGCAGCAGCACGAGCATCAGCGCCTGGCGCGTCAGGTCGAGGATCGTCGAGCTCGTCATTGCACGGCTCCCGGCGCGCGCACGTCGGCGCCCGCGCCGACCGTGCCGTCGTCCGGCGGGTTCTTCACCCAGCCGACCGTATGCAACTGCACGTCCTCCTCGACTTCCTGGTACGACAGCACCGCGAGGTCGGGCAGCACCGGCTGCAGGATCGTCTTCACGTAGCGGCGCGCGCCGAGCGCGACCATCACCGCGAGCCGCGCGGCGCCCGGCGCGTTGCCGTGGCCACTGTGGCCGCCGGGACCGGCCGCCTGCGCGGCCTGCACGATCGCGCGCACCTGTTCGCCGATGTCCTGCTTGACCGCGCTCGACAGCGCGAGGAAATTGCCCTGTTTCGTGCGCATCACCGCGCGCTCGATCCGCTCCTGCAGGTTCTGCTCGAACAGCACGACCCGCAGCTGGCGCGCCGTGCCCGCGTGACGATCGGTGATCATCCGGCGCAGATCGACGCGCACGAGTTCGACCAGCGCGATCACGTCGTCGGGCTCGTTCGGCGCCCACGTGATCAGGCTCTCGAAGATCACGCGCAGGTTGCGGATCGGCACCTGTTCGGCGAGCAGCCGGCGCAGCACCTCGGTCACGCGCTGCAACGGCACGAGCCGCGTCAGTTCGCCGACGAGCTCCGGATGATCGCGACGCACCAGATGCACGAGCGCCTGCGTCTCCTGGATGCCGAGCAATTCGTCCGCATGCTGGCGCACGATCTGCTCGACGTGCGCGGCCAGCGCGCTTTCGCTCGACAGCCACTTGCCGTCCGGCGCCGCGCCGTCGGGCTTGATCCACAGCGCGGTCGCGAACGGGCCGAACGCCTCGGCCGGCTGGCGCTCCGCACGCTCCGGCAGCGGCGCGACGCCGTCCCACAGCAGCCAGCCCGGCTTCAGCGCGCCGTGCGCGGCGAGCACGTCCTGCAGGTAGATCCGGTACGTGCCGGCCGGCGCGCCCTCGTCGTCGTTCAGCGTGATGCGCGGAAACACCGTGCCGATGTCCGCGTCGACGCGCGCCTTCACGCTCGACAGCGCCGCCTGCAGTTGCGCGAGGTTCAGGCCCGTACGCAGGTCGTCGGACAGCGACACCGCGATCAGCGACGTGACGCCGGCCGCGTGCGACACCTTCGCCGGCTGGCCGTCGTCGGCCGCGCCGACGCGCCCCGCGACATGAATCAGGTTGAAGCTCGGCGCGGACGTCTTGCGCTTCAACTGCGTGAACGCGAAGGCGCCGAGGCCGAGCGCGATCAGCGCGAACGACCATTTCGGAAAGCCGGGCACGACCAGAAAGCCGCTCAGCACGAACGCCGCGATCAGCAGCGCGCGCGGGTGCGCGCCCAGTTGCTCGCCGAGCTGTTCGCCGAGCTGGCGCTGCCGCGCATCGCGCGTCGCGACGCGCGTCGTCACGATGCCGGCCGCGATCGATACCAGCAGCGACGGAATCTGCGACGCCATCCCGTCGCCGACCGTCAGGATCGCGTAACGCTGCAGCGCCTCGCCGATGTCCATCCCGTGCATCAGCGTGCCGACCGCGATCCCCGCGACGATGTTGATGAACGCGATCACGAGGCCCGCGATCGCGTCGCCCTTCACGAACTTCATCGCGCCGTCCATCGCGCCGTGCATCTGCGATTCCTGCTCGAGCTTCTCGCGGCGCTCGCGCGCCTCGTCGGCGCTGATGATGCCCGCGCGCAAGTCCGCATCGATGCTCATCTGCTTGCCCGGCATCGCATCGAGCGAGAAGCGCGCGCCGACTTCGGCCACCCGCTCCGACCCTTTCGCGATCACGATGAACTGCACGACCGCGATCACGAGGAACACGACGCCGCCCACCACCACGTTGTTGCCGACCACCAGCCGCCCGAACGCGTCGATCACGTGGCCGGCGTTCGCATGCAGCAGGATCAGCTTGCACGACGCGATGTTCAGCGCGAGCCGGAACAGCGTCGTAAACAGCAGCAGCGCGGGAAACGACGAGAAGCTGACCGCCGACGGCACATAGGTCGACACCGTCAGCAGCACGACGCTCGCCGCGAGATTCAGCGAGATCATCCCGTCGAGCGCGGCCTGCGGCAGCGGCAGGATGAACAGCGCGACGACCGCGACGATGAAGGTCGCGAGAAACAGGTCGGCGCGCGGCGAGGCGCCTCCGAGGCGCCGTCCGGACACGCCGCGGCCGGCGGAAAACAACCGCTGCCAGTCGCGGGGGAGCGCCTTCGGTTCAGCCATCGTGCCGTTGTCCTGTCGTTATCGCCGGCTGGCACGGGCAACCCTTCCCGTGCTGCGCGGACCGTTGAATGGGACGAGTGTAGCGATGGGAAACCGCGGAAAAAGAAGCGCGCCTCGTAGCGTGAAAGCGCGTTTTCCTCAGACGATCGAATCGGACTACGAAACCCGGCGGCCCGCTCGGGCACGCGCCGCCGGAACCGCTTCCATCGCGCGCCGCGGGCGCCGGCGCGCGTGTCCGGCAGGCTTACGTCAGGACGGCAGCCGCCGCGCGGCGAGGTACGCGAGCTGCGCGCGGTTCTGCACGTTGAAGAGCTTTTCCAGCGAGCGGATGTGGTGCCCGACCTTGTGCAGCGACGTGCGCAGCGCGCTCGCGATCTCCTGGTCGGACAGCCCGTGCACGAGCCGGTCGAGCACCTGCTGCTGCTCGTCGGCGAGCGCGAAGCCGCGCATGCGCGCGACGCGCGCCTCGAGAAACGGCAGCGCGACGCGATGCACGGCAAGGCTGACCGACAGCGCGCCGCCGATCACGCGATCGTCGATCCATTCGGTGCCGTGCGTTTCCGACGTCAGGTTCACCGCGACGCGCAGGTCGAGGCGCGGCGCCGACAGGCTGAAGATCACGCCGCTGTTCATCGCATGCGCGCGCAGATGGCCGGCGAGCGCCAGCACCTTGCGGTCGCCGCTGCCGTGCGCGGCCGCCTCGATCTCGTCGAGCCGCCACGCGACCGGAAAGCCGCTCTGCCGCACCTGCGCGAAGCGCGGGTCGCTGTCGTACAGCATCCCTTCGATGAACGGCTGCATGAACGTCGCCGGCGCGAGGTCGCGCAGCAGATGCGCGCGCAGAATGCGCCGCCCGATCATTTCGTAGGCGCCGTAACCGAGCGTACTGAATCCGATTTGCCGCAATCGCGCATGGCATTGCGCGAAATCGAATGACGCGAGGTCGGTTTTACCGGGTGCTATTTGAATACCGGTAAAAACGTCACGCTCGATTGCGTGATATTCGTTCGAATAAGCGGCCGCGGCCGCTATATCGGCTTGTGAGAACCATTCGACGCGTGGTGCGCCGTCAGCATATGTCATGAGGAGCCCACCCTTTCCCATTATGTGAAACTGCGCCCCGTCACGATCTGGTCTTTTCTTTATGATTTTCTGGTCGTCGTTATACGCGCGCGAACATGAACCTTTCGCCGACATTAGTATTACGGCATATTACCCACACACCGGCATTTTTGTACAATGCCCCCGCGTTTCGTCAGGGATGACGGTCGGCGCAGATCACAACGATGCTCTGTCGCACCGCCGCGAATGCCGTACACGATACGGCCGCCGCCAGGCGATGCGCGTCGATTCCGAGGGATGGCTCATGTCCGATATTGCATTGCACGAAGAAGCGGTCGCCCCAACCACCTTGCCGCGCGCGTCGCGCGGATCGGACGCAGGCGCGGACGCGCTGCGCGAGCGCACCGTGCAGGTCGTCTGGTGCGACGACGTGAAGCGCGGCGACGTCGCGCAGCCGCACGCGCCGAAGCTCGGCGTGGCCGATACGCTCGCGCACGCGCAGAGCACGGCCGAGCGCAACCGGATCGTCACGAGCCTGCTGCATCTGACAGGCTTCTCGACGTTCGCGTACTTCGCACTCGAATTCACGCGCGAGCGCGTCGAAAGTCTCTACCTGCACGAGGCGTTCACGCCGGCCACCTATCGCGGCGACTACGTGCGCCACAACCATCACGACGTCGATCCGCGCACGCTCGGCGCGCGCGTGTGCAACATGCCGATCGTGTGGGATCTGCAGCAATTGCGCCGCGAGCACCGCGAGCGCGACGACGCGCCGCGCGTGAGCCCTGCCGCGCTCGACGGCTTCCTGCAGACGATGCAGGACGACGGGATGTGCAGCGGCATCATGTATTCGATGGCCGTGCCGGGCACGCGGCTGCACGCGTTCATGAGCTTCACCGCGCCGCGCCGCACGCGCGAATGGATCACGCCGGCGACGATCGAGCAGGCGCTGTCGATCGGGCTGTCGGTACACAAGTTCGCGTCGCCGCAATTGATCTCGACGTCGCGCGAGCGCGCGGTCAACGGGCTCACGCCGTTCGAGCAGGAACTGCTGCTCGGCATCGCCGAAGGCGCGTCCGACAAGGAAATCGGCCGGCGTCTCGACACCAGCGCGCACAACGTCGACTATCACCTGCGCAAGCTGCGCAAGCGCTTCGGCGTCGCGAACCGGATCCAGCTCACCTATCTGACGTCGAAGCTCGAGTTGATCTGACGACGGCGGCGCAGCGCGGTTTCGCGCCGACGAACGCGTCAACGCACATGCCGGCCTCGCGGGCCGGCATGTGCGGGTGGCGGCGCGGCGCCGCTTGCTGGCGGACGATCGCCGTTACTTCATCAGCGTCATCTGCACGACCTTCACGATCACGAGGCCGACCGCGATCACCAGATAGCCGCGCAGCACGGCCATCCAGATCCGCGTCGCGAGCGTCATGTTCTGCGGTTCGAGCGTATCGAGCGGCGGCATGCGCCACGTGTCGCGCAGCGAACGATCGATGGCCGGCTCGACGACGCGCCTGTTGCGGCGAATCAGTACCGTCGCGAGATAGCCGGCGATCGCGAGCACGGTGCCGCCCACCAGCACGTCGACGATCGCCTCGCCGCTGATGTCCGGATACATCACCGACGCGGTCAGGATGATCGACAGCAGCACCAGCACCCAGATCACCGCGCCCGTAAATATGTTGAGCTTCGTCGAGTTGACCCAGGGCCCAAGCACCTGGCGGTCGTTGCACAGCACCAGCAGGAACACCGTCGCGCTCGGCAGCAGCACGCCGGCCAGCGTCTGCACGGCTTCGGTCAGCAGGCCGAGCGGGCTGCCCGGGATCAGCACGAGCGCGGCCGCGGCCGCGATGATGCCGAAATAGACGAGATAGAAGCCCTTCGCGTCGGTCACCCCGCGGTGCAGCGAGTGGCGGATCCTGAATACGTCGCCGATCGCGTACGCGGTCGACAGCGACACGGCCGCCGCGCCGATGATGCACGCGTCGAGCAGCGCGACGGCGAACAGCGTCGCGCTCGTGCGGCCCGCATACTTCTCGAGGCCCGCGATGACGCCGCCCGCGTCGGTGAAGTTGCCGGCTTCCGGATGGCCGCCGAACAGCGCCGAGCTGAAGCCGATCATCGCGACCGCGCCGACCAGCACGAACGCGATGCCGATCCACAAGTCGGCCTTTTCATATTTCATGAAGCGCGGCGTGATGCGCTTGTCGATCACGTAGCTTTGCTGGAAGAACAACTGCCACGGCGCGACCGTCGTGCCGACGATACCGATCACGAGCAGCATCACGTCCGACAGCTTCGCGTGCGCGGGCCAGTTCGGCACGAAGAAATCGCGCGTCATCTGCGCGACGGGCGGGTGGATCGACACGAGCACCGGCACGAGCAGCAGGCTCAGCACGCACAGCCCGATCGCGAACCGCTCGAAGCGCCGGAAATCGCCGGTACTCACCGCGGCCATCGTCAGCGCCGCGGCCACGCATACGCCGGCCACCTTCGGCAATCCGAAGAAATCGAGCACGAAGGTGATGCCGATGAACTCGGTGACGATGGTCAGCGCGTTGAGCAGGAACAGGTCGATCACGCTGAACGCGCCCCAGAACTTGCCGAAGCGCTCGAAGATCAGGCGCGCATGGCCGACGCCCGTGACCGCGCCGAGGCGCAGCACCATTTCCTGGTTCACGTACAGCACGGGCACGAGCAGCAGCAACGTCCACAGCAGCGTCGTGCCGTAGTTCTGGCCGGCCTGCGTATAGGTGCCGAATGCGCCGGCGTCGTTGTCGCCGACCATCACGATCAGCCCCGGGCCGATGATCGCGAGCAGCGTGCGCAGGCGCGCCCACCACGTGCCGCGCGCGCCGGTGTCGTGGTGCGAGATGGTGCCGAGCGCACCGCGGATGTCGCCCAGATGGGCTTCGTCGAGCACGGCGCCGCGCTCGACCGGGATCGGTGGAGAGACGTTGGAGGGCGTGGACATGATGTGTTCCGTACGGCTAAGGGTTATGCGATTCGATGAGCGTGCGACCTTGGAATGCGCACGGGGCGGCCGCTCGAAGGCGGCCGCGCGTGCGCATGCCGAGGCGCGCTCGGCGCTTCTTTTCAGTGGATCAATGCTTTCAGCTGGTCCAGCAGACGGGAGAACACCCGCGGACGGGCGTCGAGCGTCAGCATCGCGTCGTAGTGCTGGCGCGATTCCGTGACGTGCGGAAGGTTCGACAGCAGAAGGCCGAAGTTCATGGTCTGGCTCCGTGCGGCGACGGCAGCGTGCCGGCCGCGTGATGGGCGCGGGGCCAGTCCGGGGCCTGAACGACGTGTCAGGCTAGTCGGCCGGATTGTCCCCGCGACCCGGATTCGAAAGGGTCTGCGTATGCAACGGGCATAAGGGACAACTGTCACTGTCGTTCATGGCGGCTCCTGTGCGGTGTTCCGGGGAACACGGTTGACCGCCGTCCGGCCGGCGGGCCGGCATTCGCGCGCCCGGAGAACGGATGCGCGAACGCGACCGCCTGCCTGGCGGCGGTGAAACCGGGCAACGCATGCGAGAACGCATCACGCTAACCGGCGCGAATCTGGGTGCACGTAGGGAGTGGCTGCGGAATACTGCTGCGCGCACCGTTTGCCTGGCAGACAAACGGCGGCTTCGATGAGGCGCGGACGTCGGTCGCTCAGGCGGAAATTTCGTTCGAAGATCGACTACTGCAGGCGTCCAAGGCGGCGGCCCCAAGAGTGAAGATGGCGGATTCTATGGATCGCGCGAAAGCGAAGTCAACCCCTTGAAACCCCATTTTTCGAAATAAATTCCCCGCATGATGCGACTGAAAGATTTGCCCTTGAATTGACGTTCTGAAACCTTTCAGCGTCGTCACGACGCAACGATGCGCCGATGCGCGGCAGCAACGGCCCGACCTCGGCCGCGCGCCCTCGTCGCGCTCGCGGAGCGGGTACGTGGCCGCCGCGCGCCGCTGCGACACGCACACCACGCAGCGCAACCGTCATGCGTTTTTTACTTGCGCCGCAGCAAAAGTCGCGACTACAATCCGCCCCAATTCATTACGGGAGTCCCTCCGTGGACGCATGCTCTAGTTGCAGTTCGATGCCGGTCCAGGCCGGCCAAGCCATCGCGAGATAGCAGCCAGACGCATGTCTTTCGCCGCTAGCTCGCACTCGTCGGGTTAGCGCGCCTCCATCCGGGCCGGCCATCGCCGGTTCGTCAGTCGCACGCTTCGCCATGTTCCACCCTCCGATCGCAGGCCGCGTCATGCACCCGCGCTCGATCACGTCGTCCGGCGTTCGCCGGACGGAACGGAGGCAGCGTCATGTTCTTTCAATCGTTCGCGTTCAAGTTCAAGCGCGTCGTGCACGTCGCGTGCGACCGCTCGTTTTCCGGCTTCTCGCCGCTCGCCCGGGCATTCGGCCGCTGGCGTGGCCTGGCCCTCGCCCACGTCCCCGCGGCGCCCCGCCCGCTCGATTGCGTGCTGATCGCAGCGACGGCGGCCGCGGTCGCGCTCGTCGCGCTACTGTGCTCGGCCGCGTCACACGTCGGCTTCGCGCAGGTGTGGCGCGTCGGCGGCTGGCTGCCGTAAGTCCTTCCCCATGCGGGCCGTCTCGCCATGCGGCCCGCATCACGTTCCCGTTTCTTCAGCCAACCTGATCAATCTGCCAACCCAAATGAAGAACCCGCTCGCTCCCGTCCCGCGCAAGCTTCGCCTCGACGCGCTCGCCGCGCTGCTGCTGTCGCTCGCCACCGCATCCGCATTCGCACAAGCCTCGGCTGCCGCCGCCGAACCGGCGGCCGGCACGAACGATGCCGCCGCCCCCGCGCAACCACCGGCCGCCGATGCCGCCGCGCCCGCGCCCACCGGCTTGTGGGAGCGTTCGAATCTGCTCGGCAACATGGGCGGCCTGCGCGACGTGCTCGACGAACACGGCGTCACGCTGAGCCTGCAGGAAACCAGCGAATACCTGTACAACGCGTCCGGCGGCACGGGCCGCGGCGGCGCGTACCAGGGGCTCACGCAATTCGGTTTCAACGTCGATACCGGCAAGGCGATCGGCCTGCCGGGCGGCACGTTCAACGTGTCGGGGCTGCAGATCCACGGCACCAACCTGTCGCAGCGCTACCTGCAAACCTTGCAGACCGCGACCGGCATCGAGGCCAATTCGACCACGCGCCTGTGGGAGCTCTGGTATCAGCAGTCGCTGCTCGACGGCAAGGTCGACGTGAAAGTCGGCCAGCAGAGCGTCGACCAGGAATTCATGGTGAGCGAGAACGCGGCGACGTTCATGAACGCGACGTTCGGCTGGCCAGTGCTGCCGTCCACCGACCTGCCGTCCGGCGGCCCCGCATATCCGCTGTCGTCGCTCGGCGTGCGGCTGCGCGTGAAGCCGGCCGACGCGTGGACCGCGATGGTCGGCGTATTCGACGGCAACCCGGCCGGCCGCACCGACGGCGACGCGCAGGTGCTGAACGCGCACGGCACCAACTTCAACCTGCGCAGCGGCGCATTCGTGATCGGCGAAGTGCAGTACGCGCTGAACGCGCCGCCCGCCGACCCGAAGGCGCCGCAGCCGGCCGGCCTGCCCGGCACGTACAAGCTCGGCGTCTGGTATCACTCGCAGCACGCGAACGATCCGCGCTACGGCACCGACGGGCTGTCGCTCGCCGATCCGGCGAGCAACGGCACGCCCGCCACGCATCGCGGCAACTACGGCTTCTATGCGGTCGCGGATCAAATGGTGTGGCGGCCGTCGGCCGACAGCCCGCGCTCGGTCGGCGTGTTCGCGCGCGTGATGGGCTCGCCCGGCGACCGCAATGTCGTCGATTTCGCGGCCAATGCCGGCGTGACGCTGAAGGCGCCGTTCGCCGGACGCGACAACGACGTCGCCGGCATCGCGATCGGCTACGCGAAGATCGGCTCGCATGCGCGCGGCCTCGACGGCGATACCGGCGTGTACACGACGCCCGGCTATCCGGTGCGCCGCGCGGAAACCGTGATCGAGGCGACCTACCAGTATCAGGTCGCGCCCTGGTGGCAAGTGCAGGCCGACCTGCAGCACTTCTTCCGTCCGGGCGGCGGCATCCCGAACCCGAACACGGTCGGCGCGCGCATCGGCGACGAAACCGTGGTCGGCGTGCGCACGACGATCACGTTCTGATGCGAGCCGCATGAAGACCCGGGCCGGCCGGCCGCTTGCGCGACGGTCCGGCCCGTGCGGTGGCCTGCGGTACGGGCATGCGGCCCCTCCCGCGCACCACACGTTATTCGCCGTACAGCCCGAGCAGTTTCAGCGTGACGCCGTTGGTCCAGCCGAAGCCGTCCTGCAACGGATATTCGCCCCCTCCGCCGCCGCCCGTGCCCGTGCCTTCGACCACGTACTTCTCGACCAGCTTGCCTTCGGTCGCGTACACCTGCTTCACGTCGGCCAGGAATCGCGTGCCGATGTCCTTCGCGAGCGCCGGTTCGCCGTAACGGCGCAGCCCGTCGATCGCGATCCACTGCAGCGGCGCCCAGCCGTTCGGCGCATCCCATTGCTGGCCCGTGTGCTCGGTCGTCGTCACGAGGCCGCCCGGCTGCAGCAGCGTCTTGCGCACTTCGCGCGCGGTCGCCTTCGCGCGCTCCGGCCACGCCACGCCCGCGAACAGCGGATACAGCGCGGCCGCCGTCACGCCGTCGCGCGGCTTGCGCAACTGCCAGTCATAGTCGCCGTAATAGCCGCGACGGTTCCACAGGTAGTGATTGATCGCGGCCGCACGCCGTCCAGCCCGCGCCGAGAAATCGGCCACGCAGCCGATGTCGCGCGTGAGCGCGCAGCCCTTCACGATGGTCGTCTCGAGATGGAACATCAGGCTGTTCAGGTCGACCGGCACGATCGAGGTCGTGCGGATCGTCGCGAGCGTCTTGCCGTCTCCGAACCAGCGCGAGCTGTAGTCCCAGCCGCTTTCGGCGCCCGCGCGCAGGTCGCGGTACACCTCGTTCGCCGGACGGGACGGCACCGATTTCGCGGTCGTCACGTCCTGGAGATACGATTCGTCGCGCGGCGTGTCGCTCGCATCCCAGTAGCGGTTCAGCACCGCGCCGTCGGGCATCGTGACCACGTGGCGCGCGGCCTGCCCGCGCGGCGTCGTGGTTTCGCCCTGCATCCAGTACGCATGCTCCTTGCGCAGCGCCGGCAGGTATTTCTGGTAGACCTTGTCGCCTTCGACCTGCGCGGCGAGCGTGACCATGTACGCGAAGAACGGCGGCTGCGAGCGGCTCGCATAATAGGTGCGATTGCCGTTCGGGATGTGCCCGACCGTATCGATCAGGTAGGCGAAGTTGTCGAGCATGTCGTCGACGAGATCCTCGCGCCCCGACACCTGCAGCCCGAGCATCGTGAAATAGGTGTCCCAGTAGTAGCCTTCACGGAAGCGGCCGCCCGGCACGACGTACGGCTTCGGCATCGGAATCAGCGAACTGTACGGGGGCGCCGTGACACTCGTGCGCGTGAGCTGCGGCCACAGCCAGTCGATATGCTGGCGCAGCGTCTGGTTCGGCGGCGGCGTCACGCCGCCTGCCGCGGGCGGTGTGAAATGCTGGTCGACGAACGCCTTCAGCGAGAAACCCGGCTGCGATTTCTGTTGCTGATACAACTGCACGATCGTCGCGGGATCGGTGTCGGGCGTGGCGTCGACGAAGGTCTTCTGGTCGGGATAGAGCTGCGCGGTCTGCACCGCGACGAACAGGTCGCCGTAGAGCTGGCTCGGCGGCGGCAGCAGCGTGCCCGACGCGGGCGCGGAAGCGGCCGCGGTGGTGGCCGGCAACGCCGACTGGCTGGCCGCTTGCGCGGCGGCCTGATGCGCATTGTCGGCCTGCGCGGCACAGCCGGCGACGGCGAGATAGGCGATGGCCAGTGCGGCGGCCCAGCGCAGACGCGGCGCGGGCGGCGACTGACGCGACGAGAAACGCGATGCAAGCGGTGCGGCACGACGTGACGTCATGGCGTGTCCCCTCCTTTCGATGGTGGTGGATCGGCACGAGGTCTCGTTCGCGCGCGCGTTCGTCTCGATGGCCTTCGATCGATACGCGTCATGTTGTGGTGTGAATGGGCCCGACTGTCGCACGAAACATGCGTGTCAAGCAAGTTTCGATTCGCGCGACTCCCGCAGATAACCGCGCACCGCCCGCCACGCGCGCGCTTCGAGCGCATCGGCATCGGTCTCGCCGCGCGCGCCTGCCGCATCGACGATGCCTTTCACGATCGCGAGCAGATCGTGCGCGACCACGTCGGGCGCGGCGACGCGTGGCGCATCGCGCAGCCCGAGCGCATGCAGCAAGGTCGCGTGGACGCGGTCCGCGACGCGCGCGGTGCGCGCGCCGAGCGGCAACCGCGCCTCCTCGAAATCGATCAGCCGCGCGAGCGCCGGCCGGCGCATCTGGTGTGCGACGGCCCCGCGCACCAGCGCGCGCAGCACGTCGTCGCAGGACGACCGCGCGGCCGCGCGGTCGACGTCGTCGAGCAGATGCGCGCTCTCGCGCTCGACGAGCGCGGCCGTCAGCGCATCGCGGTTCGGGAAGTATTGATAGAGGGAGCCGATGCTCACGCCGGCCAGCGCGGCCACGGAATTCGTCGTGTAGCCATCGAAGCCGTCGCGCTCCAGAACGCGAGCGGCGGCCTCGACGATCGCATCGACGGTGGCCATCGAGCGGCGCTGGCGCGGCGCCTTGCGGGGCGAGAGCGGGATGCGCGAGGACGATTCGGACATGGCGGGAACGCGAGTTTAGAATATGAGCAAGTGCTCATATTTTAGAAACGCACCGCCGCGCCGTCAAAAGGAATCGACATGGCCGGCCGACGCGCCGCTCGTCGCATTCAAGCGCACACGCACGGTCGATTTACCGTGCGACACGCGGTTGGGAAATCACCGCGTCGACATCCTGCCCGGTATCGAAAGCGCGCGCGCCCCGCTGCGACGATGCGGGTTTGTTCACCGGGCAAGCAGCGCACCGCTCGCGCGTGCGCAGTCATCCCTTCCACGCCACCCGTCAGAAAAGACGACTGTTGCAACATGCGGAACAACTGTTGTCATACGTGACGCAGCGCTCACATTATGGGCATAATGGCGTCTTTACCGCGCGCCCTCCTCATGTCGCCCGTCTTTCTAGCACCGCTCATCGTTGCCTGTGCGTTGTTCATGGAAAGCGTCGACGCGAACATCATCGTCACCGCACTGCCTGCGATGGCGAGGGACTTCGGGCACAACCCCGTCACGCTGAACATCGCGATCACGGCCTACGTGGTCGGTCTCGGCGTGTTCATCCCGATCTGCGGCTGGCTCGCCGACCGCTTCAGCGCCCGCTCCGTGTTCCGCACCGCGATCGGCATCTTCGTCGTCGGCTCGCTGATGTGCGCGGCGTCCAACTCCCTCGGCGTGCTCACGTTCGCGCGCTTCATCCAGGGCGTCGGCGGCGCGATGATGGTCCCGGTCGGCCGCATCATCATCTTCCGCGCGGTGCCGCGCGCCGATCTCGTGCGCGCGATGAACTACCTCGCGATTCCCGCGCTGTTCGGGCCCACGGTCGGGCCGCTCGTCGGCGGCTTCATCACGACCTACCTGCACTGGCGGATGATCTTCTTCATCAACGTGCCGATCGGCCTCTACGGAATCTACCTCGCGAGCAAGCACATCGCGAACACGCACGAGCCCGATCCGGGCCCGCTCGACTGGTTCGGCTTCCTGCTGTCGGCCAGCGGCGCCGCACTGCTGCTGATGGGCCTCACGCTGATCGACGGCTCGCTCACGTCGCGCTCGAACGCGATCATCATGTGCGCGGCCGGCGCCGCGATGCTCGCGCTGTACGTGCCGTACGCGCGCCGCAAGACGCGCCCCGTGCTCGACCTCGGTTTCCTGAAGATCCCGACGTACCACGCGAGCGTCGTCGGCGGGTCGCTGTTCCGCATCGGCCTCGGCGCGGTGCCGTTCCTGCTGCCGCTCGCGCTGCAGGAAGGGCTCGGCATGAGCGCGTTCCACTCGGGGCTCATCACGTGCGCGTCCGCGCTCGGCGGCGCGGTCAGCCGCTCGACGGCCACGCATACGCTGCGCCGCTTCGGCTTTCGCACGGTGCTGATCTACAACGCGGCATTCGCGGGCCTCGCGATCGCCGCATACGGTGTGTTCCATCCCGGCATGGCGACCTGGGCGATCTGGCTGATCGTGCTCGTCGGCGGCATCTTCCCCGCGCTGCAGTTCACGAGCCTGAATTCGATGATCTATGCGGACATCTCGCCGCGCGACGCCGGCCGCGCGACGAGCCTCGGCAGCGTCGTGCAGCAGATGTCGCTCGGCCTGGGCGTCACGGTGGCCGGCCTCGTGCTGCACGTGTCGCACTGGCTCCAGGGCCATCAGGCGATGGTGTGGTCGGATTTCTGGCCCGCGTTCCTGGTGGTCGGGCTGTGCTCGTTCGCGTCGATTCCGATCACGCGGCGGCTGCCGCCCGGCGCCGGCGACGAAATCGCGCGCGGCAAGCGGCAGTAAACGGCCGCCGATCGATTGCGGCGGAAGCGTTTTCGCCGCAATCGATCGTCCGGGTATTACGTCGCTTTTATTTTCCAATTCCGCGATTTATTCAATCGCGCGAAACACACAAACCGCTCGCCGAATCCCCTTGCCGAAATAACATCGGCTCGAAAATCGATCGCGCATCACCGCTTTCGATATCCGCCGGCGCCGCGCCACGCCTGCGCGGCCGCTTGCGCGCCCGGGCGCCCCGATATCGTGCATGCGAACGACTTGATAATCCGAAATCCATTGATCGATAATGGTCGCTCGCATCGGCGCGAACAGAATCCCCCCGCCGGATTGCAGCAGTCGCGATAACCATCCCATCCGCTGTTTCACGTTTCGATCGCTATCTCGCCTCGAAGGAGTCTCCATGACTCGAGAGTTGATTCTGCGCGCGCCGGAAACATTCGCCATCGACTCGCCCGCTGAACCGGATGCGGCCCGGCCGCCGTTGCCGACCCATCTTGCCGTCATTCTCGACGGCAACCGGCGCTGGGCGGAGCGCCTCGGCCTGCCGGCCGCCGACGGCTATCGGGCCGGCGGACGCAACGTGCATGCGCTGCTGTCGTGGTGCGAGGAAGCCGGGATCCCGCTCGTGACGCTGTGGCCGCTGTCCACCGAGAATCTCCAGCGCGACGCCGGGGAATTGCGCGGCCTGCTCGCCGTGATCGCCGACGTCTTCGACGAGCTCGCCGCCAGCGGCCGCTGGCGCCTGCACGTGATCGGCGACCTGACGCAGCTGCCGCCCGCCACGGCCGAGCGCATCGGCGCCGCGCAGCAACGCACGGCCCGCGCGCGCGGGCTCGACGTGAACATCGCGGTCGCCTATAGCGGCCGCCTCGACCTGCTGCACGCAGTCCGCTCGCTGATCGCGGAGCACGTCGCGGCCGGCACCGTCGATCAGTTGCTCGCGCAACTCAGCCCGGAGTCGATCGCGAGCCGGCTGTATACGGCCGGCCAGCCTGAGCCGGACCTCGTGATCCGCACGTCGGGCGAACAGCGCCTGTCGAATTTCATGCTGTGGCAAACCGCTTTCTCCGAGTTCTATTTCACGCCGACGTGCTGGCCCGATTTCGGACGCGACGATTTCGAACAGGCCATCGATGCGTACGGCAAGCGCGCGCGCCGGTTCGGCAAGTAGCCCGGCGCGCTCCTCACGACACCTGTTGTCACCCGCCATCCGCGAGGTACGCCATGTCCACCGTCGAAACCGTTGCCGCCGAAGCCGCGGCGCCCACGCTGGTGCTGCCGCACCTGTTCCACCCGTTCGAAACACCCGTGCATCCCGATGCCGAGCGCGCCGAAGCCGACCTGTACGCGTGGATGAACAGCCACGGATTGCTCGACGATCCGCGCTGGGCGCACGGCATCCGTCACGGCAAGGTCGGCGAATACTGCGCGCGCGTCTATGCGCACTCGTCTTTCGACGGACTGTGCACGACCGCCCGCGCATACGGCTGGATCTTCGCGATCGACGACGGCCTGTGCAGCCTGCACGGTGTCGCGCGCGCCCCGGGCGAGCTCGGGGCGCTCTACTTGTGGCTGTACGAAATGATCGCCGATCCGACCGGCCATGACCCCGCGCCGCTGCGCGCCGCGCTCGCGGCGCGCCTACCGCACCTGGCCGCGTTCCTGCCCGCCCTGCAACGCGCGACGCAGGACATATGCGCGCGTATCGCGGCCGTGTCCACGCGCGTGCAGTACGCCCGCTGGGTGGCGGGGATGATGACGTTCCTGTTCTCGACGCTGTGGGAAGCCGGCCGGTTCGCGACCGACGTCGTGCCCGGCGAGGCCGAATACCTGTCCGGCCGCACGTACAACGGCTGCGGCGAGGGTGCGTTCGCGCTGATCGATATCGCCGCGGGCTACGAAGCGCCGGCCGCGTTCTACGCAGACGAAGCGGTCGAGCGCCTGCGCAGGCTGTCCAACGCGATCCTGTGCCTGTGCAACGATATCTTCTCGTATCCGAAGGAGGCCGGCGAGTCGAGCAGCAATCTCGTGTGCGTGCTGATACACGAACGCGGGCTCTCGCCGCAGGCCGCGCTCGACGCGGCGGCGGACATCCACAACGGCTATCTGGCGCGTTATCTCGATCTGGAAGAAAAGGTGCGCGCGCGCACCGACGATCGTGCGTCGCTGCGCCTGCTCGACGAGGCCAGGACGTACATTCGCGGCAACTACGACTGGCACTTCGGTTCGCCGCGTTACGGCGCGGCGAAACACTACGACCTGTCCCGCGCGCTGCGGCCCGGACAGACGAGCGCCGCGGCATGACCTGTCGCGGGCAATGGAGGAAAAACCGGAAAAACAAAAAAATCAGCGGACATCCACACGGGGCCGGTGCATAGCCGCATGGATGTCCGCTCAGGGCTCCGGGTCTCCCGATGGGGGTTGAGAATCCCGGATTCGCTTCCTGCGTGCCATGGACATATGTGCGTCGGAAGCGGAATCGGTGCGCGCACGTGTCGTCGCGCCATGAACCGCACTATAGGGAAACTTGCGAAACGTATCTGTCAACCATTGTCAGACGCGTTGCAGCCGCACGTCGCGCGCGCGCGCCGCTTTCGCGCTAAAGTGGTTCCCGATCGCCACCCTCGACCGTCCTGCCGATGCTCACGCTTTCGTCCGCCGCCGCCCGCGCCCTGCATCTCGCCGCACAGGGCCTGCTCACGCCACCCCGCCGCAAGGCGACCAAGTCCGACGTGCTCGACACGATCCGCCGGATGGCGCAGTTGCAGATCGACACCATCCACGTGGTCGCGCGCAGCCCGTATCTCGTGCTGTACAGCCGTCTCGGCGATTTCCCGCCGCACTGGCTCGACGAACATCTCGCCGAGGCGCGCCTGTTCGAATACTGGTCGCACGAAGCGTGTTTTCTGCCGATCGAGCAGTTCGGGCTGATGCGCTACAAAATGCTCGACCCGTCGGGAATGGGCTGGAAATACGCGGCCGAATGGCACGAGCAGAATCGTCCCGAGATCGAACGGCTGCTTGCGCGGATTCGCGAAGAAGGCCCGGTGCGGTCGGCCGATTTCGCACGCGAAAACGGCGTGAAGGGCAACGGCTGGTGGGATCGCAAGCCCGAAAAGCGTCATCTGGAAGTGCTGTTCACGACGGGCGACCTGATGGTGTCGGAGCGCCGCAATTTCCAGCGCGTGTACGACGTGCGCGAACGCGTGCTGCCCGACTGGGACGATGCGCGCGACCTGCCGCCGCGCGAGGCCGTGCTGCCCGCGCTGCTCGACTACACGTGCCGCGCGCTCGGCGTCGTGCGCGCGGACTGGGTGGCCGACTACTATCGGCTGCCGCGCCGCTCGTACCGCGCGGAGCTGGAGCGGCTCGCCGAGGCCGGCGACCTGATTCCGGTGCGGATCGACGACTGGAAGGAGCCGGCCTACGTGCATCGCTCGCTCGATGCGCTGCTGCCGGCCGCCGCGGCCGACACGCTGCGCTCGACGGTCACGACGCTGCTGTCGCCGTTCGATCCGGTCGTCTGGGACCGGCGGCGCGCGTCGACGCTGTTCGGGTTCGATTACACGATCGAGTGCTATACGCCCGAGCACAAGCGGCGCTACGGCTATTTCTGCCTGCCCGTGCTGCATCGCGGCCGGCTGGTGGGCCGCGTCGATGCGAAAGCGCATCGCACGCTCGGCACGTTCGAACTGAAGGCCGTGCACGTCGAGCCGGGCGTGCGCTTCGGCGCCGGGCTCGCGGCCGACGTCGCGAAAGCCGTGAAGAAACTCGCGGCGTGGCACGGCACGCCGGAGGTCACGGTCGCCCACGCGCCGCCGGCCCTCGTGCAGGCATTCGCGCGCACCTGAACGCCGCGTGCAGCCGGCGCGTCAAGCCCTGTTCACGCCAATAACGGGCTTGCGTCGACCCTAGCCGAGCATGTGCATGCCGGCGTCGATATAGTGCGTGCCGCCCGTGATCGCCCGTGCACCGTCGCCGGCAAGAAACGCGCAGAACGCGCCGACGTCGTCGATGTCCAGTGCGTGATGCAGCGGCGCCCGGCGCGCGGTGTCGTCGAGTAGCCGGCCGAAGTCCGGCAGGCCCGACGCCGCGCGGGTCGGCAACACGCCCGGCGAAATCGCGTTGACGCGAATGCCCGCGCCGCCGAGTTCGGCCGCCAGATACCGCACGCTCGCTTCGAGCGCGGCCTTGACCGGCCCCATCACCCCGTAATTCGCGACGACCTGCTCCGCGCCGAGATAGCTCATCGCCATCAGGCTCCCGCCGCGCGTCATCAGCGGCTCGGCGAGCCGCGCCATCCGGATGAACGAATGGCACGAGGTATCCATCGCGAGCGAGAAGCCTTCCGGCGAACTGTCGACCACGCGGCCGTGCAGGTCCGCCTTCGGTGCATACGCGACCGAATGCAGCACGAAGTCGATCTCGCCCCATTGCGCCGCGATCGCGTCGAACACCGCCGCCATCTGGTCCGGCCGCCCGACGTCGAGCGGCATCCGGATCGGCGCGTCGAGTTGCGCGAACAGCGGCTCGACGTGCGGCAGGGTCCTGTCCGACTGCCACGTCACCGCGAGCGTCGCGCCCGCCCGGCAAAACGCGCGCGCGCATCCCCACGCGATACTCTGTTCGTTCGCGATGCCGACGACGAGCCCGCGCTTGTGTCGCAACGTCATGTCGCTCTCCGTAACGATCCGCGCCGGCCTAGCGCTGCGCCGCGATCCATTGCGCAATGTCCGGCCACACCGTCTTCAGCGTGCGCGTCCCCATGAACAGGCCGATATGGCCGCCCGGCACGAGCCGGCTCTCGATGCGCGACGCGGGCGTGCCGAGACGATCGCGCGCCCCGAACACCTGCTCCGGCGTCGTGATGTCGTCGGCCTCGCCGGCGAGCAGATAGACCGGGCACGCGACATTCTTCAGGTCGAGCGTGCGCCCGAGCGCGACGAACGTGCCCTTCGCGAGCCGGTTCTCCTTGAAGATCTGCACGATCGCCTGCAGGTACCAGCGCCCCGGCAGGTCGATCGGGCTTTCGTACCAGTTCGCGAACACCTCGCGCTTGCGCAGGTATTCGGGATCGTCGAGATGCTCGTACAGGTCGACGTGCTCGGCGAGATAGTGCTGGTCGGGATGCATGTTCTTCCAGCCACGCAGCATGAAGCGCCCGCGCATCAGCCCGCCGCCCATCGTGACGAGTTCCTCGTAGAACGACGTCGGATACGTGTGCACCATCTGCCTGATCGGGCCGTCGCCCGCGTCGGTGTCGATCGGCGAGCCGGCCAGCACGAGACTCGCGACCTTGTGCGGGAAACGCGCCGCGTACATCGCGGACATCCAGCCGCCCTGACACAGCCCGACGAGATTCACGCGGCCGCCGAGTTCGTCGACGCACACGTTCAGTTCGGCCAGATACTGGTCGATCTCGAGATCCTTCATGTCCTCGGTGGCCGAGCGCCAGTCGGTCAGGTACAGACGCGTCACGCCGTGCTCGCCCAGCGTCTGCATCAGGCTCTGCCCCGGCTGGTAGTCGGCGATCATCGCGCTGTGCCCCGCGTACGGCGCATCGACGATCGTCGGCAGCCCGTGCGCCGGCGCGGCCGAATAGTCGCGAAACGTCATCGTGCGCAGTTCCAGCAACGGCCGGTTCGGCGACGCCAGCGCCGGATGCGCTTCGAAATGGAGCTTCTCCTCTTCCGCAAGGAAGCGGAGATTGCGCGCCGCGATCTCGGCGCCGGCCGCGAACATCGCGTTGGCGGCGGCCATCGGCCAGAAAATCGGCAGCGCGAGAGCGCTGGCGGCAGGGGAAAGCGTGTCGCGTGCTGTCATCGAAGGTCTCACCGGGTCGGATACGGCGTGGAAGGGATCGCGTCGTCCAGCACACGGCGCGTGTGCCGCGCGATCATCAGATTCTCGTCGGTCGGGATCACGCGCACCGTCACGCGCGACGCGTCGCCCGAAATCACCGGCAGGCCGGCGGCGTTCGCCGCGTCGTCGAGCACGATGCCGAGCCACGCCGCGCGGCTGCAGATCCGTTCGCGCACGCGCGGCGCGTGCTCGCCGATGCCCGCCGTGAACACGAGCGTGTCGAGGCCGCCGAGCACGCCGGCCAGCGCGGCGAGTTCGCGGGCCGCTCGATAGGCGAACAGCTCGACCGCGTGCGCGGCCGACGATGCGTCGCTCGCGAGCAGCGTGCGCATGTCGCTCGACACGCCGGACACGCCGAGCAAGCCCGATTCGGCATAGATCAGATGCTCGACCTCGTCGAGCGACCGGCCCATGTGACGCTGCAGGTACAGGATCACGCCCGGGTCCAGCGCGCCCGTGCGCGTGCCCATCGGCAGCCCGTCGACGGCCGTGAACCCCATCGTCGTCGCGACGCTGCGGCCGTTCGCGAGCGCACACAGGCTCGCGCCGTTGCCGAGGTGTGCGATCACCGTCCGGTGCCGCCCCCACGATGGATCGAGGGCCGCGAGCGCCGTCGCGATGTACTCGTACGACAGCCCGTGAAACCCGTAGCGCACGATGCCCTGCCCGGTCAACGCGCGCGGCAGCGCGAACTCCCGTTCGAGCGCCGGCACCGTCGAATGGAACGCGGTGTCGAAACACGCGACCTGCGGGAGGTTCGGCGCGACCGCGGCAACCGCGCGAATCGCGTCGACGTGATGCGGCTGGTGCAGCGGCGCGAGCGGCGAAAGCGACGCGATCGCATCGAGCACGCGCGCATCGATCCGCACCGGCGCGGTGAAATACGGGCCGCCATGCACGACCCGGTGCCCGACGCCGTCGAACGCGGCCTCGCGCCCGACATGAGCCGCGAACCACGCGTGCAGCGCCTCGATCGCGCCTTGATGCCCTGGTTGCGCGACGGGGCTGTCGGCGAGCGTCGTGCCGTGCGCGTCGGCCACGAACAGATGCGGCGTGTCATGCAGGTTCTCGACCTGCCCGTGCAGGCCCGCATCGAGCGAACGATCCTCGCGCGTGTCGTAGACCGAGAACTTGAGGCTCGACGAGCCGGCGTTGAGCACCAGGACGGGATGTCGCATCGCGGCCCCGTCAGTGTGCGTCAACCGCAACCGCCGGCGCGGCCACGGGTGCCGCCGTCGTGCGCGCCGCCGCCGCGACGAGCGCCGCGACCGCGCAGCTCGCCAGGCGCGTGCGTTCGCTGTCGGCGCGACTCGTCAGGATCACCGGCACGCGCGCGCCGAGCACGATGCCGGCCGCATCGGCATTCGCGAGGAACGTCAGTTCCTTCGCGAGCATGTTGCCGGCCTCGAGGTCGGGCACGAGCAGGATGTCCGCATCGCCCGCGACCGCGGAACCGAGATGCTTGAGCCGCGCGGCCTCCGGGCTGATCGCGTTGTCGAGCGCGAGCGGCCCGTCGAGCAGCGCGCCGGTGATCTGGCCGCGCTCGGCCATCTTGCACAGCGCGGCCGCGTCGAGCGTCGACGGCAGCTTCGAGCTGACCGTCTCGACCGCCGACAGGATCGCCACCTTCGGCCGGGCGATGCCGAGCGCATGCGCGAGATCGATCGCGTTCTGCGCGATGTCGGCCTTTTGCTCGAGCGTCGGACGGATATTGACGGCCGCGTCGGTGATGAACAGCGGCTTGTGATAAGTCGGCACGTCCATGATGAACACGTGGCTCAGGCGCCGCCCGGTGCGCAGCCCTGTATCGGCGCGCACCACTTCCGCCAGCAACTCGTCGGTGTGCAGGCTGCCCTTCATCAGCGCCTGCGCGTCGCCCGCGCGCACCAGCTCGACCGCGCGCGCCGCCGACGCATGACTGTGCGGCGCATCCACGAGCCGATAGCCGGACAGGTCGATACCCAGCGTCGCGGCGAGCATCGTGATCCGCGCCACCGGGCCGACCAGCACGGGCACGACGATGCCGGCCCGGGCGGCGGCGGCCGCCGCGTGCAGCGATACCTCGTCGCAAGGATGCGCGACCGCGACCGTCACCGGGCGTAATGCGCGGCAACGCGCGATCAGCGCTTCGTATTTCTGATGCGTGCGTACATCGGTCATCGACTGCCCCTTCGCAAGGATCACGTGAACGGATTCTGGTGCGGGACCGGGCGAAGTCGTTTGATTTCAGTCAATCGTTTCAGGTGAAGTCCCGATAGCATGAAGTCGCACGATGACATCCGGATGGCCGCGACGCCTCCCCCCTGACATGCACACACGCGAAATCCGCTCGAAGATCGCCAGCACCTCGTCCACGCGCAAGATCACCAAGGCGATGGAGATGATGGCGCGCACCAAGATGGCGAGCGCGCAGCGACGCGCGCGCGAGTTCCGCCCGTACGCGGCGCGCATCGGCGCGATGGCGGAACGCGTGCTGCGCGACCGCCCCGACCACGTATCGGCGCTGATGGCGCGCCGCGATACCGTGCGCCGCGTCGGCCTGATCGTCGTCAGCACCGATCGCGGGCTGTGCGGCCCGCTCAATGCGCGATTGCTCGTCGAATGCGTGAATGCGCTCGAACGCTGGGACCGGGCCGGCGTCGCCTGCGAACTGAGCGTGATCGGCGCGCGCGGGCTCGCGCCGCTGCTGCGCCACGGCGCGACCATCGCGGCCCGTGCGGGCGGCCTGGCCGCCGAGCCGCACTTCGAGCAGTTGCTCGGGGCGCTGCTCGTGCCGCTGACCGCGTTCGTCAACGGCGAGCTCGACGAAGTGCACGTCGCGTACAACCGGCTGACGAGCCCGCTCGCGTACGAGCCGCGCATCGACGCGATGCTGCCGATCGCAGGGCTCGACACCGGCGCGCCGACCGACGGCGCGGCCGCGTCCGATTATCTGTACGAGCCCGCGCCCAAACCGGTCGTCGACACGTTGCTGCTGCGCTACGTCGAGGCGACGCTCTATCAGGCCGTCGTCGAAAACTACGCGTGCGAGCAATGCGCGCGGATGTTCAGCATGCAGACCGCGACGGACAACGCCGACCGCGTGTTGCGCGAACTGCGGCACCTGTACCAGAAGACGCGACAGGCGCAGATCACCACCGAGCTGTGCGAAATCGTCGCCGGCGCGGCGGCAGTCTGAAGGAGTACGCATGAAGACGTCGATGCGGCTCGACATCGTGAGCGTGGAAGCGGTGCTGTATGCCGGCGACGCGCATTTCGTCGTCGTCCCGGGGGAAAGCGGAGAACTGGGGATCTACCCGCACCACGCGCCGCTGCTCACGCGGATTCGGCCGGGCGTCGTGATGCTCGTCGATGCGCCGACCGGCGAGCATCGCCGCCTGCTCGTCGCGGGCGGCGTGCTGGAAGTCAGCCGCGAAGGCGTGACGCTGATCGCCGATCACGCGCTGCGCACGCCCGAACTCGACGATCTGCGCGCACGCGAAGCGCGGCATGCGGCCGACGAGTGGCGCCGGCGCTACGCGCACGAAAACCGGCGTGCGTTCGATTTCGCGTCGGCCCGCGCGGAACTGATGGATGAAATCCGGCGCTTCTTTGCGATGGCGCTGCGGCAACAGGCGCCGCACGATAAGCCGGGCGGCGCCGGCTAGACGGCGGCTGAGGCGCCGCCCGCCCGCTCAGTCGCGCAGCTTGCGAAAACGCGGCGTGCCGTCTTCGAGATTGCCGTTGAACATCGCTTCCGGCCGCACCCAGAGGCCGCGCGCATGCGGCCACAGATGCTCGTAGACGACCACCGATTCCTCGGTTTCGGAATGGCGGGCAACGCCGATGTAGCGGTACAGGCCGCCCTTGTAGTGGCGGTGCGTCGCGAGCTGTTCGGCTTCCTGTTCGGTCATGGTGTGCTTCTCTTCGGCAAAAACGGAAAGCGCGTATTGTATGCGCTGCGCCGCGCGTCAGCGTTTCGTGTAGATGTCGGGGCGGCGAATCTCCATCAGCCGCTCGGGGTTCGCGGACGGACCGAAACCGACCGGCCGGTACAGTTCGTGTGCATCGGTCGTCACGAGCATGATGCGGCGCAGGCGCTGCACCCACTCCTGCGCGAATATATGGTCGATCAGCGCGCGGCCGTAGCCGTTGCCGCGTTCGGCCGGCAGCACGAACACGTCGCACAGGTACGCGAACGTCGCATGATCGGTGACGAGCCGCGCGAAACCGACGAACCGGCCGCCGACATACGCGCCGAAGCACAGCGAGCCCTCGATCGCCCGCTCGACCACATCGCGCGGAATGCCCTGCGACCAGTACGCGTCGCGATGCAGGAAGTCGAAGATCGCGTCGATGTCGAGTTCGCGCTTGTCGGTGGAAAATCTCAGCGTGGCGGGGGTGGCTGCGGGCACGTCTGTTCTCCGGTTCGAGGGGCGGAAGGCGGAGCATCGACGATACCGCGCTGTCGGGTGGGGGACAAGGGGTACCAGGGTCCGCCGTGGACGAACAGCCGCACTGCCCACCCTCGATTCGGCGACAATGGGATCCGCCCAATAAACCCGCGACGCTGCTTCATGACCTACCGCCTCATCGCCTTCGACTTCGACGGCACACTCGCCGATTCGCTCGACAGTTTTCTCGCCGCGCTGTCGGAAGCGTCGCGCCTGCACGGCTTTCGCGACGCCACGCCCGAACTGCGCCCGGCGCTGCGCGGCATGTCGGCGCGCGAAATCATCCGCGCGCTCGACGTGCCGATGTGGAAAGTGCCGCGCGTAACGATCGACATGCGCCGCCTGATGCGGCCGCGCGCCGCGCAAGTGCGGCTCTTTCCGGGCGTCGACGCAACGTTCGACGCGCTCGCCGCGCGCGGCATCCGCATCGCGATCGCCACGTCGAACACCGAGGAAATCGTGCGCGACCGGCTCGGCCCGCATGCCGGCGCGCGCGTCGACCATTTCGCATGCGGCATTCCGCTGTTCGGCAAGGCGCGCCGGCTGCGCGCGCTCGTTCGCGAGGCCGGTGTGCGCGCCGACGAAGTGCTGTACGTCGGCGACGAAATCCGCGATGCCGACGCGGCACGGCGCGCACGTATCGCGTTCCAGGGCGTCGCGTGGGGTTACACGGCGCCCGACGCGTTGCAGGCGCATTGCGCGATGCCGTTGCTGCCGCGCCTCGATGCGCTGCTCGAGCGCGTATAGCGCTTTCACGCACGCCACGCACCGACGCAGCCCACTCGCGCGACGCCATCACGCCCGTCAAATGCCGATGACACGCACGCGCATCTCATGCATTGCATGCGCCACGCGCACGCAAAAATTGCCGCCGCGGCATGCGCATCAGGTACGCGCTACCTGCCTGCGCGCATGCCGACCGAATCGTCTTACCAACCGTTACACAAGCCACAGCACGGTTGCACCTGCTACCCGACCGCTCTCCTAGAATCAGTCGGGCCGGGAAACACTTCGACCGACGCCGCGGCAGAGCGGCGGTCGACTCCGGTCCGGGCGCGCCCGGTCTCTCTCGCACAGCGACGGATCGCACGATCCGTTTTTCAACCAGAGCCCCGATCGAAAGGAGGTCCCCATGAACCGCTTCCCCCACATTTCGCGCGTTGCCTTGTCTGCCGCCGGCCTGCTTCTCGTCGCCGTGACGGCGACCGCGCAAACCGCGCAGCCGGCGCCCGGCGCATCGGCCGCGCCGGCCGCGACCGCGACGCGCATCCACGAAGCCGACCAGACCTTCATCACCGACGGCACGAAGACCGTGTCGACGCAGCACGACGCCGCGCGCATCGCCGATTCGCGCACGTCGGACAGCCAGGTCAAGGCATTCGCGCAACGCGTGTCGACCGACGATGCGAAGATCATC
Source organism: Burkholderia anthinoferrum (assembly GCF_002925705.1). Classification (NCBI taxonomy): domain Bacteria; kingdom Pseudomonadati; phylum Pseudomonadota; class Betaproteobacteria; order Burkholderiales; family Burkholderiaceae; genus Burkholderia; species Burkholderia anthinoferrum. The sequence goes on along the minus strand of NZ_LFZP01000049.1, from coordinate 107,016 downwards.
CAGGCGATGCGCGCGGCGAGCCCGCGCGGCGTCGACGTGCCGGCCAACGACCCCGACACGACCGTGCTGAACAGCATCAAGAGCCTGCGCGGCGCCGAGTTCGACAAGGCGTATATCGAACAGGTCGCGCTCGCCGGCCAGCAGAAGACGATCTCAGCATTCCAGGCCGAAATCGCGTCGGGCCGCGACACCAAGCTGAAGGAAGTCGCCCGCCAGGCGCTGCCGATCCTGCAGGCGCACTACGCGGACGCGCAGAAGCTCGCGCAGCGTCATCACCTCGCATCGGCGCAGTAACCGCTGCGATGCCGCGCCGCGCCACGTGCGCGGCGCACCGTTTCCCCCGCCGTCGCGCGGCCGCCTCCGCTGCCGGCCGCGCGACGCACGTCAAGCATCAAGCGTCCCGCGTTACGTCGCCAGCTTCGCCTCGAGCCGCGCCCGCACTTCCGGCCATTCGTCGTCGATGATGCTGAAACGCACCGAGTTGCGCTTGCGGCCATCCGGCATGATCCGTTCGTGACGCACGATGCCCTCCTGTTTCGCACCGAGCCTCAGGATCGCCGCGCGCGATCGCTCGTTCAGTTCGTCCGTCGTGAACTGCACGCGCACGCATTGCAGCGTGTCGAACGCATAAGCCAGCAGCAACCACTTCGCTTCGGTATTCGCACGCGTACGCTGCGCCGATTCGCTTAGCCACGTATGGCCGATCTCGAGCTTGCGGTTCTTGCGATCGATCTTCCAGAAGCGCGTGCTGCCGATCGCGCGGCCCGATGCGCGATCGACGATCACGAACGGCATCACGGTGCCGGCCGCCCGCCCCTGCAACGCCGTATCGATGTAGGCGTCGACCGTCGGCACACCCGGCACGACCGTGACCTTCAGGTTCCACAACGCGCCGTCGGCCGCGGCGTCCAGCAGCGCCTGCCGATCGGATGCGTCGAGCGGGCGCAGGACGACACGTTCGCCGGTAAGGGTCGGTTGTTCGAGGAAAGACGATGCGTCGGTCATGACGGGATTCCGGAGAAATGACGGCGATGGCGGTGAAGCGCCCATCATACGGCGATGCCGCTAGCCGAGGTGTGCGGCGAGCCGGCGGCGGATCGCCTTCGCTTCGCCGCGCAGTGCATCGGCGAACGCGTCGACGAGCAGGTTCTTCGGCCGGTGCTCGGGCACGATCAGGCTGACGCGGTACGGAAACGAACGCGTCAGCGGCCGCACGTGCAGGTCCCGGCCGACGAAATCGAGCGCCGTGAGCGGGTTGACGATCGCGGCCCCGAGCCCTTGCCGCACGAACGCGCATACCGACACGGCCGACGGCGTGTCGACCACCGAGCGCGGCGCGACGCCGAGCTGCGCGAACGCCTCGTCGATCAGGATGCGGTACGGATCGTTCAGTGACAGGCTCACGAACGGACGGTCGGCGAGATCCAGCAGGTCGATCGCGTCCTGCGCGAGCAACGGATGACCGTCGGGCAGCACGCACACCTCGTCGACTTCCAGCAGCGGCGTGAGCACGGTGCCGGCCGGCGCGACATCGTGCTCGGTCAGCCCGAGGTCGTAACGCTGCGCGGTCAACCACTCCTCCAGCACCGGCGACTCCTGCGTCGCGACCGACACGCTGACGCCCGCATGCGCGTCGTGAAAGCGCCGGCACGCACCGGGCAGGATCGCATGCGAGAACGCGGGCAGCGCGATCACCGACAATTGCCCGTCGCGAAACTCGCGCAGGCGCGCGGCCGTCGCCGCGACGCGTTCGAGCCCCACATACGCGAGCCGCACGTCGTCGAACAGCGTGAGTGCGGCCATCGTCGGGCGCAGCCGACCGTGCGCGCGCTCGAACAGCGCAAAGCCGACGACCTGCTCCATCCGCGCGAGCTCGCGGCTGATCGTCGGTTGCGACGTGTACAGCATCTCGGCCGCCCGGGTCGTGCTGCCGGTGACCATCAGCGCGCGGAAAACCTCGATATGACGGTGCGTCAGCATGATCGTATATATCAGAAATGAATCGAGTATCGATATATAGGCATTTTACTGTATAGCCGATCAGGCGCATCATCCGGCTATCCGTTCATTCGATCCGATTCATCCGCCATGTCCCTCGATTCCCGCCAGCTCGCAGCGCTCGCGCAGCAATACGGCACCCCGCTGTGGGTGTACGACGCCGACGTCATCCGCGACCGCATCGCCCAACTGCGCCAGTTCGACGTGATCCGCTATGCGCAGAAGGCGAACTCGAACGTCCATATCCTGAAGCTGATGCGCGAGGAAGGCGCGTGCGTCGACGCCGTGTCGCTCGGCGAGATCGAGCGCAGCCTCGCGGCGGGGTTCAGTCCGGCAGGCGATCCTGCGGCAGGCGAGCCGGAAGGCGTCGTGTTCACGGCCGACCTGATCGACCGCCCGACGCTCGCGGCGGTGCTCAAGCACGGCGTGACCGTGAACGCCGGTTCGCTCGACATGCTCGCGCGCGTCGGCGAGCACGCGCCCGGCCACCGCGTGTGGCTGCGCGTCAACCCGGGCTTCGGCCACGGCCACAGCAACAAGACCAACACCGGCGGCCCGCAGAGCAAGCACGGCATCTGGATCGACGACGTACCGCGCGCGATCGAGATCGTGCGCCAGTACGGGCTGAAGCTGGTCGGCATCCACATGCACATCGGTTCGGGCGTCGACTACGGCCATCTGTCGCAGGTGTGCGATGCGATGGTCGATCTCGTCACGTCGCTCGGCCACGACATCGACGCGATCTCGGCCGGCGGCGGCCTGTCGATTCCGTATCGCGACGGCGAGCCGCGCGTCGACGTCGGCCACTACTTCAGCCAGTGGGACGCCGCGCGCAAGCGCATTGAACGGCATCTCGGCCACCCGGTGCGCATCGAGATCGAACCGGGCCGCTTTCTCGTCGCCGAAGCCGGCACGCTCGTCACCGAAGTGCAGGCCGTCAACCATCGGCCGAAGCACGATTTCGTGCTGATCGACGCGGGCTTCAACGACCTGATGCGCCCGTCGATGTACGGCAGCTACCACGCGGTGTCGCTGCACGCGCACGATGGCGCGCTGCCTGCCGGCCGGCCGCTCGTCGACCTCGCGATCGCCGGGCCGCTGTGCGAATCGGGCGACGTGTTCACGCAGGATGCGGGCGGCGTGGTCACGCACCGCAAGCTCGCGCAGCCGCAGATCGGCGACCTGCTGTTCCTGCACGACGCGGGCGCGTACGGCGCGTCGATGTCGTCGAACTACAACAGCCGGCCGCTCGCGCCGGAAGTGCTCGTCGATCGCGGCACGCCGCGGCTGATCCGCCGCCGGCAGACGATCGGCGAATTGCTCTCGCTCGAAACGTTCGAGTAACCCGCGTCCGGCGTGGCGAACGCCCACGGCCAGGCTTGCCGCGACCGGCGGCCTGGCCGTTCTGCGTTGGGTCGCCGCCAGCCGCGCACCGGGTGATGTCAGCCCGAGGCCCGGCAAGCCGCGGTACCTGCGTCAACCCGCGCGCTGCACGGGCGCCATCTTCGAGAAATACTTCGCGCCCGCCACGCAGCCCACCACCACGACCGTCACGACGACCATCGACGGCGGTACCGTCTCGTGCAGCAGTCCGGCCGCGAGCAGGAAGCCGAAGAACGGCTGCAGCAGCTGCAACTGGCCGACGCCCGCGATCCCGCCGAGCGCGAGCCCGCGATACCAGAACACGAAGCCGATCAACATGCTGAACAGCGACACGTACGCGAGCCCCCACAGCGCGGCGGCATCGACGCCGTCGAACGACGCGGGCCAGGTCAGCCACGCGAGCGGCAGCATCAGCGGCAGCGACAACACGAGCGCCCACGAGATCACCTGCCAGCCGCCGAGCTCGCGCGACAGGCGCGCGCCTTCCGCATAACCGAGCCCGCACGCGACGATCGCGGCCAGCATCAGCGCATCGCCCACCACCGACGCCTGCCCGCCGTTGCGCAGCGCAAATGCGGCCACCGCGCCGCTGCCGACGATCGAGAAGATCCAGAACGGCAGCCGCGGCCGTTCGCCGCCGCGCCACACGCCGAACAGCGCGGTCGCGAGCGGCAGCAGCCCGACGAACACGATCGCATGCGCCGACGTCACGTGCTTCAGCGCAAGCGCCGTCAGCAACGGAAAACCGACCACGACACCGAGCGCGACGATGGCCAGCGACGCGGCCTCGGCACGCGACGGCCGCCGCTGCTTCAGCACGACGAGCAGCAGCAGGCCGAGCGCGCCGGCGATCGTCGCGCGGGCGAACGTGAGGAACAGCGGGTCGAGCCCTTGCACCGCGACGCGCGTCGCGGGCAGCGAGCCACTGAAGATGATGACGCCCAGCAGGCCGCTGAGCCATCCGTCGGTCGTTTTCTGCACGGTCGATCCTGATGGGAAAGGGGATGACCGATGATCCGCCGCCGGCCAAAACGGCGTAAGCTACAGCCCAATACAATTCACACAAACTGTACTGGACAACCGGCCGTACAGTTCATCGTTCGCCATGCGCCATTCCGCCCCGCTTCCCGTCCCGATTCCCGCTCCGCCCGCGCCGTCGCGCACGCGCGTGGAAACCGTCATGGACACGCTGCGCGCGCGGATCGCGAGCCGTGCGCTGATGCCCGGCGCGCGCGTGCCGTCGATCCGGATGATGGCCGACGCGCTCGGCGTGTCGAAATCGACGGTCGTCGATGCGTACGAGCGGCTCGCGAGCGAAGGCGTGCTCGTCGCCCGGCGCGGCTCGGGCTTCTACGTGTCGGGCCACGCCCCGCCGCTCGCGCTCGCGGAGCTCGGCCCGCGCCTCGATCGCGAGCTCGATCCGCTGTGGCTGTCGCGCCAGTCGCTCGAAGCGGCGCCGACGTCGGTGAAGCCCGGCTGCGGCTGGTTGCCGTCGTCGTGGCTGCCCGACGAAAGCCTGCGTCGCGCGCTGCGCGCCGTGTCGCGCGACGAATCCGACGCGCTGACCGACTATGCGACGCCGCTCGGCCTGCCCGCGCTGCGCCAGCAGCTCGCGTGGCGGCTCGCGCAGCACGGCGTCCACGCGGAACCCGCGCAGATCATGCTGACCGACGGCGGCACGCACGCGCTCGACCTCGTGTGCCGCCTGCTGCTGGAGCCCGGCGATACGGTCGTGCTCGACGATCCGTGCTACTTCAACTTCCAGGCGCTGCTGCGCGCGCACCGCGCACGGATCGTCAGCGTGCCGTTCACGCCGAACGGCCCCGATCTCGTGCGCTTCGAACAGGTGCTCGCCGAGCATCGGCCGCGCCTGTACATCACCAACGCCGCGCTGCACAACCCGACCGGCGCGACGCTCGCGCCGCCCGTCGCGCACCGGCTGCTGACGCTCGCGGCCGAGCACGGGCTGCTGATCGTCGAGGACGACATCTTCGCGGATTTCGAGAGCACGCCCGCGCCGCGCCTCGCGGCGTTCGACGGGCTGTCGCGGGTCGTGTCGATCGGCAGCTTCTCGAAGACGCTGTCGGCCGCGATCCGCTGCGGCTATGTCGCCGCGCGCCCGGAATGGATCGACGCGCTCGTCGACCTGAAGCTCGCGACGTCGTTCGGCAACGCGCAGATCGGCGCGAACGTCGTGCACCGGCTGCTGATCGACGGTACGTACCGGCGCCATCTCGACAGCCTGCGCGCGCGTCTCGCGGATGCGATGGGCGAAACGATCCGGCGTCTCGCACGGGCCGGGCTCGAAATCTGGACCGAGCCGCGCGGCGGGTTGTTCGTGTGGGCGCAATTGCCGGACGGGCTCGACGCCGCGCGCGTCGCACGTCATGCGCTGGACCACGACGTGGTGCTCGCGCCGGGCGACGTGTTCAGCGCGTCGCGCAGCGCGACGTCGTACATGCGCTTCAACGTGTCGCGCTGCAAGGGGCCGGCGGTGTTCGATGCACTGGCGCGCGCGATGGAGGCGGCGCGAGTGGTGGCGCGCGGCGACGTGCCGGCCGGCAATTGACGCAAGCCGGCGGCGCAGCGGCGGGAGACCCCGCCGCCCGCGTCACACCTCGCCCGCATGCGCCCTCGCCCGCACCTCGGCGAACGACGTATCGACGAGCAGACGGCCGGTGTCGAACACCGTCTCGAGCGCTTCGTCCCATTCGCCTTCCAGCGTGCGATCGTCCCACGCAACCGGCAGCGTCACGGTTCGATAGTCGCCGGTGCGGCGATTGCGCAGCAGCGTGAGCCGCCCCTTCTTCGAGCGCTTGCCCTGATCGGTGGCCGGGTCCTTCCGGACGTCATGCCATACGTCGCCACGCCGGATCGCCGAGCACTTCATCGCGAAGCGCTGCGTATCGCGGTTCACGCGCTGCAACAACGCGCCGCCCATGCCGAACACCACGTTGCCGGCCGCGTAGCCGGCCTCGTCGAGCGCGACGAGGATCGCCTCGAGCGACTGCTCGTCGACCCCATCGCCCTGGATCACGCGCACGCGGTTCAGCACGCGCCGCCCTTTGCCGTTCACCGTCGAGCCGAACGACGCGTCGAGCGCACGCACCGTTTGCAGCACGATCGTCACCGGGTCGCCGGAATCGGGACGCACGACGAGCGTCGCGCCCGAATCGATCACCGCCTGGCGCAGCGGGCCGCCCCACATCTCCAGCGCGGCGAACAGATCGTAGGAGTCCGACACGACCGATACGATCGCGCCCGGCAAACCGAAGCGGGCGATCATGTTGCGGTACGCATCGGCCTCGCCTTCGCGCCCCCACGACGTGATCGTGCTGTGCTCGGCCGCCGGCACCGAGTACGCGGCCATCGGCTCGCGATAGAAGCGGTTCGCGGCCAGCACGCCGAGCACCGTGTCCGAACCCATGAAGCTCACGAGGTGCGCGGCGCCGCCGATCGCGGCCGATTCCGCGCTCGACACGCCGCGCGCGCCGAAGTCGTGCAGCTTGAACGGCAGTTGCGCGAGATCGTCGTCGGTCTTGTCGAGGAAGCGGCGAATCGTCTGCCGCAGGTGCCAGCTGCGGGTCGCCACCGTCACCGGATACCAGACGCGCAACAGCATCGTCTCGAGATACGACGCGAGCCAGAACACCTGCGGATCGTCGCATTCGACCGTCATCAGCACGTTGTGCACCGGCACGATCGACCCCTCCGGCACCGCGCGGATCTTCACCGGCAGGTAGCCGTCGTGGCGTTCGACGATATGGCGCCATCCGGCTTCGTTGAACGGCTCGCCGTGCACGGTGAAGAAATCGCGCGCCTCGTCGATCATCGCGTGCGTAACGGGCTTGCACAGATACTCCTTCAGCAGCATCTGCAGGCCGAAGAACAGCGTGCGGTCGTAGCGGCCGCCGCGCGATTCGACGTACGAGAACATCGCCGATGCATCCGGCGGATATTGCAGGAAGTGGGAAGCCTTGTACGAATCCGTGTTGAGAATCGGATTGGCGAGAACCGCGGCAAAGCCGCCGGGAACGTTTTGCATGGCTAGAGCTCCTCTAGGCCGTTGAAGTGCCGCCGCGTCTGTCGCGGCGGACCGGATGCGGGGAATCAGCGCGTCACAGCTTCCCCAGGAAGTGATACGCGATGTCGAAGTGATCCTCGAACATCACGTTGCGCATCTGCGCGAATTCGTTGAGCGGGACCCAGCGCGCCTTGTCGGCGTCGTCGCTGCCCTTCACGCGCGGCAGCTCGCCGGTCGGAAAGTTGAACAGGCACGCATGCGTGATCGTGCGGCCGCGCAGCGAGCGCGTCGGGTGATCGAACACCTGGCGATCCTTGATCGAGCCGCGCAGCACCGGCTCCGGCAGCTTGAGCCCGGTTTCCTCGCGCAATTCGCGGATGCAGGCCGCATCGAGCCGTTCGTCCTGGTTCACGAAACCGCCCGGCAGCGCCCACAGGCCGCGGCCCGGTTCGCTGCGGCGGCGCACGAGCAGGATATGCCCCGAGTGCACGACCACCGCGTCGACCGTCACGAACGTGACGGGATACGGCGCGGCCGCCCACGCCTTGCGATACGCGGCGATGAATTCGGCTTCCGACTTCAGTTGCGCGAATTCCGGCTGCGTGCGGAACCGCTCGAGCCAGCCGAACACGGGTTCCGGCACGGCCCACTGCACGAAGCTGTTGGTTCGTTCGGCGAAATACTGGTCGCGGATTTCGGTCGCGGAAATGTCTTCCGTCGCGTCGACGTCGACGAGCTCCCATTGCGGGAACATCCGCAGGTAGTACGACGTGGCGTCCTTCTCGTGGCCGATCAGCCCGACCTTGCGCTGCGCGACGTCGCCGAGCGCGGAGGCAACCGCGTCCTGCACCCAGCGCACCCAGTCGCCGTCGTTGTAGGTCGAATCCTGCAGCGGCGCGATCGTCACGCGATCGCGCTCGGACGCGTCGAGCAGCGAAGCCAGCATCTGCCGGCGCTCGTCGAACGAGAACGGATCCTTGATGGTGCGGGGCTTGTCGGTCGACCCGATCAGCACGCACACGCGCTCGGCCCGGCTCAGTGCCGACTTCAGCACGTTCAGGTGACCACGATGCGGAGGCTGGAAACGACCAATGAAAACGAGCGCGTCGAAGCGCCGGTTCTGTTGCGTACTCATGAGGCTCCCTCAAGAGATTGAAACGCTCCGGGTCTGTCCCGAAGGGTTGAAGTGAATCCTAGGGGAAATCCCGGGGTACGTCAATCGAGCAGGGTCGAGCTCGCACTCGACTTGACGAAGTCTGACGAAACACCGTTTATTGGCGCGTTACACTCGATTTCATCCCAATCCGCAACCTGGCGCCCGCCCTCATGAGGATCTCAGTCAGCCGGACCGTCGACGTCGATCGCAGGCGCCTCTTCACGTGGTCGCAGGACTACGGCCGGCGGCTCGTGTGGGACAACTTCCTCATCGATGCGTATTTGCCCGACGGAACGACCGCCGACGTCGGCGTCGACGCGTTCTGCCGCAGCCGGTCGGGCGCGACGATGGTGTCGCGCTACATCTCGTACCGTCCGCCGCAGGTCGCCGCCGTCGAAATGGTCGAAGGACCGAAGGTGCTCGAACGCTTCAGCGGCAGCTGGAACTTCACCGAGCACACGCCCGGGTCGACCGAGGTGAAGTTCACGTACCACTTCCGGGCGCAGCCGTCGTGGCTGCGCTGGCTGCTGGAGCCGCTGATCGGCGCGTTCTATCTCGTGCAGACGCGCCGGCGTCTCGATTCGTTCAAGCGCTGGGCCGAAGCCGAAGCGCTGCCGCGCTGATCGGCGCACCCCCGCGCGCCACCTGCTGCCGAACCTGCGCATGCGTGCCGAGCGCCGTGGCGATCGCATCGACGGCATCGGCCGCGCGCGCCGCGCCGCACATGAACGCGTCGACGGCCGCGAAACGATGCTCGGGCCACGTATGGATCGTGATGTGCGACTCCGCCAGCAGCACGACGCCCGTCACGCCATGCTCGCCGCCGAAATGGTGGAAGTGCGCGCCGATCACGCGCGCGCCGGCCCGTTGCGCCGCGTCGGTGAGGATCGCCTCGAGCCGCGCGGCGTCGCGCAGCAGCGCCGCGTCGATGCCGGCCAGGTCGGCCAGCACGTGCGAGCCGAGCACCGCGCAGGGCGGCGCGATCCCGTCGCGCGCGGTCATTTGTGCGACCCGTACGACGAGTAGCCGCTGCGCGCGGAGGAACTGCCCCACCCGCCACCGCCCGAACCGCCGCCGCCGATCGACGCGCAACTGAACAGCGTGACGACGATCAGGCCGTAGATGCCGTAAAGGATGTACCGGATCACGCGTTGCCCCCGTCCGACGCAAAACGCGCCCACAGCCATTCCGGCAGCCACAGCACCAGCAGGCCGACCAGCACGTAGACGGCGCGTCCGGTGAACGAGAACAGCGAACCCAGGTTGAAGATCACGAGCAACGCGCTGAACATGAACGGCAGCGGCGCGAAACTGTGCGGCCCCTTCCTGCCGAACAGGCCCGTCGATTCGGTGGCGCCCGCGGCAGCCGCGGCGGCTGTCGCAAGCGCCGGCGTGCCGAAACGCTCGGCAAGCGCGCTGCCCGACAGCGGCCGGGCACGCGACCAGACGATCTCCGCGTCACTGCGCTCGCGCGTCAGCTTGTCCTTCTGCCAGCCATAGTCGACGATCGACGTGCGGTCGCCCGCCTGCACGCGCCAGTTGAATGCCCCGACCGCGTAGACGACCTCCGATTCGTATTCCTCGCGCAAACGGTAGGTCTTGCCGCCATCGGTCACGCTGGATTCGCCGCCGATCGTCGGCCAATGGTCGAGCACCTGCACGCGCTCCCAGCGCCCTTCGCTTTGCACCAGCCACAGGAAGCCGCGCTTCGGGTTCAGCAACAGGTATTCGTCCCATGTCTCGGCGTCGCCCGGCACCCGGCAGCGCATCATGCCGATCACCGTGTACTTCACGCCGTCGAACGTGCCGATCGCGCCGAGTTCGAGCGCGCCCTTCACCGATTCGAGCTTGCGCTGCGCCGCGAACACGGTCTGCTGCTCGGCCGTGCACTGCACACCCGCATGGCAGTTGCCGCACACGACGTAGTCGGCCACGTTCGGCGCATAGGACAGTGGCGCACCGCAGCTCGGGCACGCGAACGGCACCATCTCCGCGCCGCGTTTCTCGCGCGTATCGTTTTCGGTATCGCGCAAGCCCGTGAACGCGAGCGCATCGAATTCCAGCGCCTCGCCCGAATAGACGGCCGGGATGCCGCCGTTCGACTCGGCGTCGGAATAGTCGTAGGTCGCGAATGCATTGCCGGTGCGCAGGTCGACGACGCGCGCTTCCCACCCGGCATCGACGCGGAACGGCAGCTCGCCGTCGCCGCCCGTGCAGCTTGCGGTACGCACGTCGGACACCAGATACGCGCGGCCGCCGTGGTCGATCCGCATGCCCGGTTCGAGCGTGCCGAATGCGGGCCACGCTCGGCCTGCCGCATCGTCGGGTTCGCGCACCGTGATCGCGTACTGGCCCGACGCATCCGACAGCCATCCGAACGCGCCGTCGTCGAACACGACGTACCATTCGCTCCACGCACCGGCGTCGTAGGTCATCTGGAGGCGGCCGAGCACCGTGAACACGCGGTTACCGTAGCGCCCTGCCGTGCCGATCTGGATCGGCGATGCATCGTCGAGCACCGTGGCCAGTTCGCCGATGCGCTCGACGTCGGCGCCGCGCTTGAGCAGCGTGCTGCGGCAGAACGCGCAGACGGCCATCACCGCCGCGGCCGAGCGAAACTCGACCGGCGCGCCGCATTGGGGGCACGAGGTACGGAACATGCGCGACGCTTACCGCGTGAGCTTCGCGAGGATCTCGGCCTTCGCGCGCGAATATTCGTCTTCGGTCACGAGGCCCTTGTCGAGCAGCGCCTTCAACTGCTCGAGCCGCTGCACGTAATCGGTGCCGTCGGCCGCTGCCGCGGCGATCGGCGCCGCAACGGGCGCGGGCGGCGCAGCCTGCGCCGGTTGCGCGGCGCCCGCGATCTGGCCGGCCATCGCCTGGCCGATCGCCGCACCGGCGGCCAGCCCCGCGCCGACCCCGGCGATGCCGCCCGGGTTTTGCGCGGCGAGCGGAATCGCCTGCGCGGTCTGGTATTGCGTGGCGCGCGCGAGATCGCCGGCCATCCCCGCTCCGATCCGCAGATCGAGGGCCTTTTGCAGCTCGGCCGGCAGCGACACGCTCTCGACCGCGAACGCGTCGAGCGCGAGCCCGTAGCGCGTGAACACCGGCACCAGCGCGTCGGCGACACGCTGCGACAGCAGCGACTGGTTCGCGGCCATGTCGACGAACGGCACGTCGGCCGAGCCGAACGTCGTGCTCATCGCGGTGACGACCAGGTTGCGCAGTTGCTGCTCGAGATCGTCGACCGTATAGGCCGCGCGCGTGCCGCTGACCTCGCGATGGAACGCGGCCGCATCGACGATCCGGTACGAGTAGATGCCGAACGCGCGCAGTTGCACGAAGCCGAATTCGCGATCGCGGATCGTTACCGGCTGCGCGGTGCCCCACCGCCGGCCGAGCTGCAACCGCGTGCTGAAGAAGTAGACGTCCGACTTGAAAGGCGACTGAAAGAATTTGTCCCAGTTCTTCAGGTTCGTGAGCACCGGCAGCGTGCGCGTTTCCAGCGTATAGAGCCCCGGCTGGAACACGTCGGCAACCTTGCCCTCGTTGACGAAGATCGCGACCTGCGTTTCGCGCACGGTCAGCTTGCCGCCGTACTGGATTTCCTGGTCTTCCATCGGATAGCGCCAGGCCAGCACGCCGTCGGTGTCTTCCGTCCATTGCAGGACGTCGATGAACTGCTTGCGGATGAATGAACCCAGACTCATGTCGGTCTCCTCGAAGCGCGTGGCGCGTCAGGTCAGGCAGGCGGCATTGATGATGCCGACGACGAGCGACGCGGTGCCCATCAGGCCGCCCATCGCGACGTTGCGATCCTCGATCGCATGATTCATGCCGGGCATCACGCGCGTCAGCACCGCATAGGTGATCAGTTGCACGATCATCGCGCCGACGGCCCAGATCACGACTTCGCCGAGCGTGGAATTGTGCGCGATGCTGGACGCGAGCGTCAGGCAGAAACCGATCAGCGCGCCGCCGAACGACAGCGTCGCGGCCGCGTTGCCGTCGCGGATCAGCGCGAGTTCGTCGAACGGGGTGACCTTCAGGTACACTGCCGCGAACACAAGAAGCAGCACGAACGCCGACAGTAAATGAACCGCATAAAGATAGGCACTATTCATTCTTTTCCTCGGATTTTGTGCTCGGTTCGCCGCCCCGTCGCCGGTCGGCCCGCGCGGGGCCGCCAGACGAAAATCCGCGCCAGTATATCCACATTGCCGAACACTGCACAACGGATGCGCGATGCTGCATAAGCGTGCGCTCGTCCTGTCGATCCTCGTGCTCGCGTCGTGCGGGCTCGGCTACGAACTGATCAGCAGCGCGCTGTCGAGCTACCTGCTCGGCGATTCGATCCTGCAGTTCTCGTCGGTGATCGGCTGCTACCTGTTCGCGATGGGGATCGGCTCGTGGCTCGCGAAGTTCGTCGAGGACGACGACGTGCTCGACCGCTTCGTCGACATCGAGCTGCTCGTCGGCCTGCTCGGCGGCGTATCGGCCGCGCTGCTGTTCGTCGTGTTCGCCTGGCTCGCCGCACCGTTTCGCGCGGCGCTTTACGCACTGGTGCTCGCGCTCGGCCTGCTGATCGGGATGGAAATTCCGCTCGTGATGCGCGCGTTCCAGCAGCGGCGCCAGGCGTTCCGCCATACCGTCAGCGAGGTGCTGACCTTCGACTATCTCGGCTCGCTCGCCGTGTCGCTGATCTTCCCGCTCGTGCTCGCGCCGCGTCTCGGCCTGCTGCGTACGAGCTTCCTGTTCGGGCTCCTGAACGCATTCGTCGCACTGTGGACGACCCACCTGTTCCGCGACGAAATCCGCAACGTGCGCGGCAAGCTGATGCGCGCGTCGCTCGTGATCGGGCTGCTGATCGCCGGGTTCGCGCTGTCGGAGCGCATCACGCACTGGGCCGAGCGCGGCGTATACGGCGACGAGACGATCTATTCGGAAACGACGCCGTACCAGCGCATCGTGCTCACGCAGTGGCACGACGACATGCGGCTGTACCTGAACGGCAACCTGCAATTCTCGTCGCGCGACGAGCACCGCTATCACGAAGCGCTGATCCATCCGGCCATCGAGGCGCTGCCGTGGGCCAAGCGCGTGCTCGTGCTGGGCGGCGGCGACGGCCTCGCGGTGCGCGAACTGCTCAAGCACCGCAATCTCGAACGCATCACGCTCGTCGATCTCGATCCCGCGATGACGAAGCTGTTCTCGACGTCCGCGCCGCTCGTCAAGCTGAACCAGGGCGCGCTGAAGGATCCGCGCGTGCAGGTGATCAACGACGACGCGGTGCGCTGGCTCGAAGCGAATGCCGACGTGTACGACGCGATCGTCGTCGACTTCCCCGATCCGACCAACTTCGGGCTCGGCCGCCTGTATTCGGTGCCCGTATTCCGGCTGCTCGCGCGGCACCTGTCGGAGAACGGCTACACGGTGATCCAGTCGACGTCGCCGTATTTCGCGCCGCATGCGTACTGGACCATCATCGCGACGCTGCGCGAAGCCGGGTTCAACACGTGGCCGTACCACTGCTACGTGCCGTCGTTCGGCGACTGGGGCTTCGTGATCGCCGGCAAGCGCCGCGATTTCACGGTGCCGACGCACTACTCGGTGCCGACGCGCTGGCTCGATCCGCAAACGGCCGCCGAGATGTTCCACTTTCCGGCCGACATGCCGGCGCTGCCGATGTCGCCGAACGAACTCAACGACCAGCCGCTCGTGCGCCGCTTCGACGACGACTGGAAGCACGTACTGCGCTGATGGACCGTCGCACGTTCCTCGTCGCGTCGGCGGCCGCGTCGCTCGCCGCCTGCGGCCGCACCGGCTGGATCGAGACGACGCCGCGCATCGACTACCCCGGCATGCGCGAAGGCCATGCGCTGCGCGACCATGCCACGCTGCCGCCGCCGTCCGGCACGATCGAGACGGACGTCGCGATTCTCGGCGCCGGCGCGGCCGGGCTGTCGTGCGCATGGCAGCTCGCGCGCGCCGGTCATACGCGCTTCACGGTCCTCGCCGGCCCCGAATTCGGCGGCAACGCGGCCGGTGGCCGCTTCGGCGAGCTCGGCTATCCGAAGGGCGCGCACTACCTGCCGCTGCCGTCGCTCGAATCCGTGCATCTGCGCGACATGCTCGCCGATCTCGGCGTGATCGAATCCGCGCCGTTCTCCGCGCGCCCCGTGTACGACGAGCGTGCCCTCGTCCACGCACCGGACGAACGGCTGTTCATCGGCGGGCAGTGGCAGGACGGCATCGTGCCGACCGCCGGCCTCGACGCCGACGCACTCGCGCAGCAGGCGCGCTTCTTCGCGTACACCGACGGGCTGCGCACCGCGCGCGGCACCGACGGCCGCAAGGTGTTCTGCATCCCGATCGCGGAATCGTCGCGCGACCCGCGCTGGCGCGCACTCGACCGGCGCTCGTTTCGCCAGTGGCTGCGCGACGAGGGCTACACCGCGAAGGCGCTGCACTGGTATCTGGACTATTGCTGCCGCGACGACTACGGCGCCGGTTACGAGCACGTCTCCGCATGGGCCGGGCTGCACTATTTCTCGTCGCGCGGCGGCCATGCGGGCGACGCGGGCGACGGCGCGGTGCTGACCTGGCCCGACGGGCTGCACACGATGGTGACGAAGCTGGGCGATTCGATCGCCGCACGCACCGGCTCGAACGCATGGTCGCGGGACGGCTTCGCGGTGCGCGCGACCGAACGTGCGGGCGGCGTCGACGTGCTGTGCGCCCGCGTCGGCCACGACGGCGCGCTGTCGACGTTCATGCTGAAGGCGCGCCGGGTCGTTTCCGCGACGCCGCTGTTCGTCGCGGCGCGCGTGTTTCCGCAGATGCCCGCATACGGCTTCGATCCCGCGCGCGATCTGCCGCCGCGCGCGCCGTGGCTCGTGTCCAATTTCCTGCTCGACGGCATGCCGGCCGAGGAAGCCGGCGTACCGCTCGCGTGGGACAACGTCGTCTACGACAGCGCGGGGCTCGGCTATGTCGTGTCGACGCACCAGTTGATCCGGATGTCGCCGCCGACGCGCTCCGTCTTCTCCGCCTATCAGGCATTGAGCACGCAAACGCCGGACGATACGCGCCGCTGGCTCGCGCAGGCGAAGCCCGACGCGTTGCGCGAGCAGGCGGCAATCGACCTGCAGGCCGTGTACGGACGCGAGCTGTGGAAGCATGCGACCGCACTCGAGATCACCGTGCGCGGCCATGCGATGGCGACACCCGACGTCGGCTTCCTGAGCCGACCGGGGCTGCTCGCGCTGCGCGAGGCCGACGGCCCCGTCGTGTTCGCGCATGCCGACCTGTCCGGGCTGTCGCTGTTCGAGGAAGCGTCGTACTGGGGCATGCTGGCGGCCCGGCGCGTGCTGGCCTGACAACCGCCGTTCGTCATTGCGGCGTCGCCGCCACCCGCTATAATCGCGCGACATTCCGACTGCATTGAGCAGGCCGACGGTGGCGCGCCGTTCGACGCGCCGCACGCCCTTCTCGACAACAACAATGACGAACCAAACCCTCCGACGCCTTCGCCCGTTCGTGCGCGCCGCCGCGCGCGTGCTCGCGTGCGCCCCGCTCCTCGGCGCGCCACTGGCGCTGCATGCGGCCGACGCCGCCGGCACGACCGCTGCCGTGCCCACGTCCGGGCGCTACATCGTCGTCGACACCGGCCACACGCCCGCGCATCCGGGCTCCACCGGCGCCAGCGGCCGCGTCGAATACCTGTACAACCTCGACCTGTCCGGCGCGGTCGCCGACACACTCGCCGCACACGGCGATCGCGTGCTGCGCACGTCGGCGGACGGCCGCGAGATCGCGCTCGATCGGCGCTCGACGCAAGCGCCCGACGCGAACCTGTTCGTATCGATCCATCACGACTCGATGCAGCAACAGTTCATCGACGCGGGCCGGCAGCGCGAATTCCGCGGCTTCTCGGTGTTCGTGTCGGCGCGCAACCCGCACTATGCGGAAAGCCTGCGTTGCGCGAAGGCGATCGCCGAGCGGCTGGTCGCGGCCGGCGAACGGCCGTCGCTCTATCACGCGCAGCCGATCAAGGGCGAGAACCGCCCGCTGATCGACCCGCCACTCGGCATCCATCGCTTCGACGATCTCGTCGTGCTGCGCACCGCGCCGATTCCCGCCGTGCTCGTCGAGGCGGGCGTGATCGTCAATCCGGACGAAGAAGCGCGGCTCGCGCGACGCGAGACGATCCAGCGCCTGTCCGCCGCGATCGCGGGCGGCATCGACGCGTGTACGACGCCCGGATAAACGACGGTATCGCCCGCCCGGTTCACCGGTTTTCACCCCAGTCAGGAGACTCACCATGAAGAAAAAGAATCTGCTCGCGTCCTGCGCGTTGCTCGCCCTTGCCGTTCCGTTCGCCGCGCATGCGGCCGGCTGCGGGAAGCCGCGCAGCGCGTTCGACCAGGTGTATTGCACGAGCACGCAGTTCTCGCAGTCCGACCGCGATCTCAACGACGAGTACGGCCGGCTACGCAAGCAACTGAGCGGCGACCAGCAGGCGGCGCTGAAGTCCGGGCAACTCGCGTGGCTGAAACAACGCGATGCGCAGTGCAGCGAGACGCGCGGCAGCAGCTACCTCGTCGATATCCAGTGCGCGAACGACATGACGCAGGCGCGGCTGTCGTTCCTGCGCGAGCGTGAGCGCGAATGCTCGAGCACCGGGTGCGTGACGTCGAAGCTCGGGGAGTAAGGGCGCGACGCATGCGATGCCGCGACGCGTTTTGCGGCATTGCACCCCGAAAGGAATCACACGAGGGCGCTTGACGTCGAACACGACGACGATCGCCCCCTTCCCTGATCGACTTTTCCGACGCGCGCGGCAATCACAGAAACCACCGATACTCCCGCGCGCCGATCTCGTTGCGGAAATCCAGCTCCTCCTGACGTTTGTTCTCGCAATACACCATCACGAACTCGCTGCCGAGCCCTTTGCGCACGGCCGGATGGTCCCGCATCGCGGCGACCGCCGACAGCATCTCCTTCGGAAAATCGATGCCGCTGCCGCGATCGTCGTTGAGCGGCGCGATCGGCTCGAGCCGTGCATCGAGCCCGTGCTCCATCCCGCTCAGGATCGCCGCCAGCACCAGGTACGGGTTCGCATCCGCGCTCGCGAGCCGGTGCTCGATCCGCAGGTTGCGTGTGTCCGACGCCGGAATCCGGATGCACGCGTCGCGATCCTCGAAGCCCCAGCTCGCGCGGCTCGCCGCGTTCACCATCGACCCGTAGCGGCGAAACGCGTTGTGATTCGGCGCGAACACCGGCATGCAATGCGGCAGCAGCGCGAGGCAGCCGGCCACCGCGTGCCGCAACGGCCGCTGCCCGTCTGCCGCAAGCACGTTGCGTCCCGCATCGTCATACAGGCTCACGTGCACGTGCATCCCGCTGCCCGGCGCATGCAGATACGGCTTGCCCATGAAGCTCGCGCGATAGCCATGCCGCAACGCGACGCCGCGGGTACTGCGGCAGAACAGCGCCGACCAGTCTGCTGCGCGCAGCGCGTCGTCGGTATGCCCGAAATTGATCTCGAACTGGCCGGGCCCGAGCTCGGCGGTGATCACCGTCGCATCGACACCCTGGTCGCACGCGGCGTCGACCATCTCGTGCAACACCTCGGAGAAGCGCGACAGGCGCTCGATATGCATGTTCGGTCGATCGTCGCGGTCGTCGCTGAGACGATCGCGCGGATACTGCGGCATGCCTTCCACAAGCTGCGCGGCGAACAGGTAGAACTCGAGCTCGAATGCGACGACCGGCCGGATGCCGCGCGCCGCGAACCGCCGCAGCACGCGCGCGAGCACCTCGCGCGGCTCGAATTCGATCGGCGAATCGGTACCGTCGGAGCTGATCAGCATCTGCGCGAGCGGCTGCCGCTCCCACCGCACAGGCTTCAGCGTGCCGGGGATCAGGCGGCGCGGCGCGTCGGGATCGCCGTCGTTGAAACAGTAATCGCCGATCTTGTAGAGGCCACCCTGCGTGCCGAGCAGCACGCAGTTCTGCGGCAGCTTCAGCAGCGAGCCGGACGCGACTTTCTCGAGCGCGTCGATCGGATAGCGCTTGCCGTAGAAATGCCCGGGCAGGTCGAGGCAGATCAGGTCGACATAACGGATCTCGGGGTGCGCCTGCCGGAATGCGCGGACTTCACCGACCAGCGCGGGAACGACGTCAGTCATGTCTCATCCTTTCCATGTCTTGTAGGGCGGTGCCGCAACGCGGCGAACCGGATTCATGCGGCGCACGGCGCAACGCATGCCGCATGTCGATCAGTACTGCAAACAGGCCGTGTGGCGCGACGGACTGCGGAGGCGCCCGCCCCGCCGACCATTCAGCTCAGGTAAATACCCAGATCACGCGCGTCGGCGCGTCGGTCAGGTTCGCATACCGGAAGCGCTTGTGCGCGGGAAGCTGGAATGCATCGTTCGGGCCGAGCGTGACGGGCGTGTCGTCGCCGTCGATCCAGATCGTCAGCGCTCCTTCGAGCACGAAGCCGCCCTGCTCGTCGCTGTCGTCGACCGGCCGCTCGCCGCTGCTCGCCCCCGGCGCGAGATGGCTTTCGAGGATCGAGAAGCGCGAACGCATGTTCGGCGACACGAGAATGTCGGTAATGCCGGCTGCGTAATGCACGGTGCGGCGTTCGTCGGGCCGCGTGACCCACGGCACGCTGCGCGGCTTGCTCAGGCTGTAAAAATACGTGGTCGGCACGCCGAGCACCTCGCCGATCGCGGTGAGATCCGCGACCGTCGGACGCGACAGCCCGCGCTCGACCTGCGACAGAAAGCCGACCGAGCGGCCGATCCGTTCGGCGAGATCGCTCAGCGTGACCTTGCGATGCTTGCGCAGGTCGCGGATCAGGATCGCCAGACTTTCTATCTCTTCCTGTTCGTTCATGAAGGATTCCGATGCAATCAAACGGTATCGCGCAGGCGGTACCAGACCTTGCCGATCGCCTCCAGCGGCGCGGCCAGCCGGTCGCCGCCGGGAAAGCGCGGGTTGCGAATGCGCTGATACTGCGCGAGCAGATGCGCGTCGCCGAGCACGGCATCGGCCACCGCGCGCGCGCCGGCGAGCGTCGGCAGCACGCCATGCCCCGAAAAGCCCTGCAGCCAGAAGCGCTGCCCGTGGCGGCCGATGTCCGGCGTGCGGCGCATGCTGATGTCGATGTGACCGCCCCACGCGTAGTCGAGCGGCACGCCGGCCAGTTGCGGGAACACGCGTTCGAGGCGCGGGCGCGTCGCCGCCGGGATATCGGCCGGAATGCCGCCGAGATACGTGCAGCCGCCGCCGAACAGCAGCCGGTTGTCGGGGCTCAGGCGGAAATAGTCGGGCACGAACTGGTTGTCGATCACGCAACTGTTGCGCGGCAATAGCGCCCGCGCGACGTCGGGTGCGAGCGGCGCGGTTGCGACCTGGTACGTGCCGACCGGCAGCAGCCGGCGCGCAAGGTCGCGATCGAGCCGGTCGACGTATGCGTTACACGCGAGCACCAGCACGTCCGCGCGCACTTCGCCGCGCGCCGTGCGGGCGACGTGGCCGCCGGCCGTCTCGCGACAGTCGAGCACGCGGCTCTGTTCGAAGATGCGGCCGCCCGCGCGCTCGATCGTTCGCGCGAGGCCGAGTGCGAGCTTGAGCGGATTCAGGTGGCCGGCCTCCGGATCGTGAAGCGCCGCGAGATAGCGCGTGCCGCCGATCCATTCGGGCATCTCGTCACGGCCTATCATGCGCAACCGGTCGTAGCCCCAGCGCTCGGCGGCCTCGTCGCGCGCCTGCGCCAGCATCGCGACGCGCCGCGGCCGCACCGCGGCCCACAGGCTGCCGGGCCGGTAGTCGATGTCGAAACCGTGTCGCGCCGGCAGTTCGCGCACTTCGGCCGCCGCCCAGCGCATGCTGTCCCAGAGCAACCGGGCGCCGTCGCGGCCGAGCGCATCCTCGAGCGGCCGCATGTCGCACGACCAGCCGAGCAGCGCCTGTCCGCCGTTGCGGCCCGACGCGGCCCACGCGACGCGGCTCGCTTCGAGCATGACGACGCGCCTGCCGGCGAGCGCGAGCCGCAGCGCCGTATGCAGCCCGCTGAAGCCCGCGCCGACGACCAGCACGTCGGCGTCGACACGTTCGTCCAGCGCCGGCCGATGCGGGATCGGCGCCGGGTAGGTACCGGCGTAGTAGCTTGCGACGTGACGGTCGGACTGCACGAACATGCGAGCCTCCGTGAAAATATTGCTGCGACATTTCATGAAAAACTAGCACGACAATTTCACGGAAGCAACGCCAAGAAATTCCAACAAAATAAATTGCGAAGGCCACTAACCCGTCGCGCGTTCCGTTAACCGCTTCGTTGTTTCGCCGAGAGGCCATGGCCAAACCGATACTCGATGACGAATCGTGGTCACTCACCCAACCGCTGTTGTCACCACCGAAGCGGCGTCCGACGCGATACCCCGGACGCAAGCGTCTCGACGATCGCGGCGTCGCCCTCCATTCATACAGTGGGATCGGGTCGAAAGCAGGACCCAATCCCACTGCGTATCCGGTTCGAACGCCTCGCCACCATACATGAGGCGTTCATGAAAATCGCCGTCTGAATCATCTGCTGGAGGCACGTTCAAAAATCGTTCTGTTAGCGTTCCTTAGCGGATGGGATCGCCAACCGGAGCAACGAAACATTCGCTGCGGTCAAGGCTTCGCACGCACTTCCTTGTGAGCATTTTTGAGAATCCACAGTTTCTACACCTATATATTTTCACCACGCGTTCGATAACAAGGCGGGTTCGCCGTCCCCGGCATACGCGCGCAAGCGAAAACGTTTGCCGCCGCCGCGTGAGAGTTTCGTCTCCGCGTGGCCAACATTACGGACGTAACGATACGAACATGAGCGACACGAAACATCGACTTGAAGCGAGTGCTGGCCTTTCCCGTCGCACGTTCCTCTACAGCCTCGGCGCACTCGCGCTTTCGGCGTGCGGCAGCGGCCCGGATACGAGCGAGGCGGCCGCCGCCGGCCGCGCGACAGGCACGGCAGACGCAGCGGCGGGCAATCGCGCGCTTGCGCGCGTCGCGACCGGCACCGACGCCGTCATGACGAGCCAGGCCTTCGTAACCGCCACCAACCGAATATTTTTACGCCCAGGATGTGGGCCGACGTCAATCGAAAGAACATTCCTATATTTTTCAGAAACGAAAGATGCCATCTAGCCCGGCGTTATTCCGCTTTCGAATGTTCGATTTTGTTCGATATCGCATTACCTCCGAGCGAAGTCACGCTCCTTAAATATTTATCATTTAAAAATCGCATGCCACGAATCCGAATGGCGGATACTTTACCAAGACCTATCCAAATCGTCCAACATAAAAAGACATGACATTTTGCATTTCATATGCATCAATTCCAGACGAAGCAAATTACCGAACCATCGGCCATGACATTTTTTGAGGATCGAATGTTAAATACCACATATATTTCAGGTTTGATTCTGCTTGTTTCTTCTATTTTGCAGGGATGCTCCGGCGGCGACGCCTTGCCGTCAAAGCCGGCTCAGAACTCAACAGATCAAAGCTTGAATCAGCAAAATGTCGCGCAAAATCTGCACTCTACGCCTCCGCCTCCGCCTCCGGGCAACACGGTACTCGTAGCCAGCGGGTCGATGCCTCAACAGAAAGTCCGAAATCTGGGATCGGGGACGGGGTTCGTTGCGTCGGCACTGTCTGAGAAACTCCCGCCGGGAACGGCCGGTGACTACGATGTTCTGGTCGTTTCCAGCGACCAGACTGCAAATCCGGGCGTAATGAAGGAAATTGTCGACGGCCTGGGAAATGGCAAAGAGATAGTCATCGATTCCGCCGGTAGCGGAAAGCCCGGGGGCGCGACCGTCAATTCCGCCGTAGAACAAATTGTCGGCCCGGGAACCGCGGTTGCCGGCGACGCAGTCCGAATTCAACGAGGCCCGAACGGCGACGGCTATCTGATCACCCCGATATTCAACACCGGCGGCGGAAATACCAACGGAGGCCCCGACCAGAAGGTTTCAGGCATCGATGCGACACAAAACAACGTCGCGAATATTTTTCAAACCAATGATGGGGGTAACAAGTGAAGTCGAAATCGCTTTTCAATTCCGCGATTGCGGGCGTCGTTTGCCTGTTTCAGGTCGGCCATGCCGTTGCCGGGACGACGTGCCTGCTCGATAGCCAAACCAACCAGGCAAATCTGGTGGGAAACAGCTCGTCCTGGTCGATTCCTATTCAGCAAGCAACCAATACGTGGCAAGACTGGATATGGAGAGGTGATACCTTCCTGTGCAATGGCGTCCGCAATGTAGCTGCCCCGTGTACGTATACATGGACGAAAACCCGTTCCAATGGATACACCGTCAGCGGCAGTGCCAGTTTGAATCCGGAAAGTATTCCGATCGTGGGAGGCATCTTGAATCTGCTTCACGTTGACGCCTCGTATGGGCGCACCGTGACTAATACGGAATCGACTGGCTGGAGTCAACAGGTTCCGGCGGGGAAATATGCCACGTTCGTCGAGGTTGTCGTGCGTCGCTGGAAGCAAGGCGTGTTTCAAGGGGCGTATCAAATCACAAGCAAGCGATGCACGATCGACGAAATTGGGGATGGGCATTTCGCGTGGGGGCATGTGTATTCCTGGAATGGATCGGCCAGATACGGAAACTGGACGGCGAACCAGGCGGTCAATGGTTCCAATTCCGCGTACGGCATGGTCTGGATTCACTGACTTTGTTGCAAGGGTCGTCCGTGATACGCCAAGCCTCAACCGAGGAACGGCTTCAATTCCCGGAAGGAGAGCCGGTTTTTCGTTAACACCCAAGACAGGTCATCACGGCGGCCCGAAATTCGCTCTTTTCGGGCACTTTGGCGCCTCCTGACCGGGCTCGATATTGTCTAGTCATCCTGATTATTCCGCGCTGAAGCTGCGCGGCGCGCGGATGATCGTCACCGGCACGGCCGACGCCGAGCCCGGCTTCGCGCTCGAAGGCCTCGGCTACCGGCCAATCGAACGCGTGTACGGCACGCAGCCGTGAGCGCGGCGCAAGATATTCAGCCCGGCGAGAACGTCGTCGTCAGCAAGAACGTGCGCCCGGGCAGCACGGGGATGAAGTTCGGGTAAAGCGCGGCGCCGTAAAGCTTCCGGTCGAACACGTTCTTCACGCCAAGCTGCACGGCCCACCTCTGCGCGCGGTAGAACACCATCGCATCGACGCGCGCATCGCCGGGCACGACGTAGCCGGGTGCGCCTGTCGCCCGCTGCGAGCGGAAAAACACGCCGCTGCCGACGCCCCAGCCGCGCCACGCCGGCGCCTGCAGCGCGTAGGTCATCCACAGACTGCCGGCGCGCGCCGGCGTGCCCGGCGCCCGGACCTGCGTACCACGCGGGTCGACCGCCACGCCCGAATCGGACACCGTCAGCGAGCCAATCACGTCCAGTCCCGTCAGAACCTTCCCGGCCAAGTCGAACTCGACGCCGCGGTTGTGCTCGCCCGGCACGCGTGCGTAAAAGCCCGGATGCGTCGGATCGCCGATGATCTTGCCATCGTCGCGCAGCTGGTACGCGGCGGCGGTCGCGGTCAGCGCATCGCCGAAGAGCGTGAACTTGATGCCGGTCTCGATCTGCTCGGTGCGGGTGGCCTGCAGGGTCTTGCCGTCCCACGACACGGTGTCGAGCGACGGCCGAAAACCGCGCATCCAGTTTGCATAGATGCTGACCGACGGCGTGATCGCATAGCTGGCGGCGACGCTCGGCGACCAAACCGAATTGCGCACCAACGGCGAGCTTAGCGATTTGTCCAGCAGCGCGTTCGTGTGCCGCAGCGATGCGAGCAGCGTCACCCGATCGGCGATCAGCGCCTGGAGCTGCACGTAACCGCTCAATTGCCGCATCGCCGAATCGGATTCGCGCGCGAGCGGACCGGACGGAATCGACGGCAGCGGATGCGGCGCATACAGGTTCTGGACGGCGGACGCGTACGGTGCGATGTCGGCCGTCGACGACAGCCGCCAGTGCTCGACGCCCGCGAGCATGGTGCCGGACACACCGCCCGCGCGGAACGTGCGCAGCAGTTCCACCGCCACATCCGATTCATGCCGCCGCTCGACAGAATGCAGGCCGTAGAGTGCGATGTCGCCGGAGCCGTCCAGCAGCGCGTAGGGCACGTGCCAATGCGACACGGTTTCGTATTTCAGCCAGATCGCGCGCACGCGCGCCTGCCCGCCGTCGCCGAACGCACGCTCGGCGTTCAGCGACGCGCGCAGCGAATCGGTGCCCATGTGGTCGTCGCGCGCGCCGGCGGGCTCGAGCGACGTTTGCGGTAACGGATTGCCGTCGTCGCCGCCGACCGAATACGGCAGGACCGGCATGCGCTGCCGGTAATGCTCGAGACGCAGCGTCACATCGGTGTCGGCGTCCCGGTAGCGCACCGACGGCGCGACGAAAAAGCCGCGCTGCCCATCGTAGCCGCCATAGCTGCGTCCGTTCAGGTTGCCGCTCGCTACGAACCGGTAGCCGACCTGCGCGTCGCTCGACACGTCACTCATGTCGAGCATGCTCTCGCGCCGCCCGCGCGACGACAGCGTCGTCTGCAGCGTCGCATGGCGCGCGAACTGCGGCCGCTTCGTGACCAGGTTGACGATGCCGCCGTTTGGCGCACCTCCGACGAGCGCCGTCGCCGGGCCCTTGACGACCTCGATGCGTTCGATGCCCGCGAGCGGCGGGTAATCGGCGGATTCGACGACGCTCCCGTCGACGAGCAGCGCCTGCGCGGTATAGCCGCGTATCCCGATGCCGTAGTTCGCGTTGTTTTCGTCGAACACCGACGTCGCGCCGCTGACGTTCGCGATCGCGTCCGCGACCGATTCCGCCTGCTGGCTCGTCAGCACGGCATGGCTCACGACGCCGACCGACTGCGGCGTGTCGACGAGCGGCAGGTCGAGCCGAGCCGCGGCCGACGAGCGCGTCTCGGCGAAGCCGCCGTCCGTGCCAACCCGAGCGCGCATGCGAATGGGCGGCAACATGATGGTCGCCGCGCCGGCATCCGGTGTACGGGTGCGCTGCAGCGTCCACGTGCCGCCCGCGACGCTGGCCGGTTCGAGCGGCGTGCCCGCCAGCGCGCAGGCGAGCGCGTCGCGCGCGGTCATCGTGCCATCGACCGGCCCGGCCCAGCGGCCGGCCGTCAGTGCGCTGTCGAACGACAGCACGACGTGCGCCTGCCGCGCAACCTCGAGCAACACGGCATCGAGCGCGCCGCCCGGTACGTGAAAGGTGACGACGCCCTCGTCGGCGCAGGCGGCGGCCGTCGCCGCGCCCCACCAGACGCCCGCCAGCATCGCTCGTCCGACGACGTCGTTTATTTCGAATCGACTAAACACACTAAACATGCTTACTTCTCTGTCAGGTCGGAGCGCGAGCATACAGGGTCCGCGTGAACGTCAAAAAAAGCGGTGGCCGGCATGCATTCACGGCAATAGGATGTGTAGCATCACGAAGAACAGCGGCGGTGCACCGCAGAGCGATTGCGAAACCGTGTCGGATTCGCAGCCTGCGACACGCAGGCTCCGGCCCTCGGGCACGCACGCCTGGGGGACGCTCCCGCTCGACGCGATACGCCCGTGGACGGGCTGTACGGGCCGGCCGATAACCCGACACGCGCAGCGATGCGGCCGCCGCGCGACCGTCACGGCAACGTCGCCACACCGCAGCGAATTCGTCTTGCGCGAATCGCGGGTAAAAATGCGCACCGGCATCGAGGTTGAGTGCTCGTATATTCTTTGCTAGCCTGCGTGCAAGGCGCTCCTGGCCGCTCCAACCGTTCGATGCAACATGGAATTCAGCATGACGACGCTTGCCGCTGTCCCACCCGTCGAAGCAATCTTCCGCAACGACTACCCTTGGCTGCTTGGCCGTCTGCGCTACAAGCTCGGCTGTGCGTTTACGGCTGAAGACATCGCTTCCGAAACGTTCGTGCAACTGATCGCGCAAGCCGGCGCATCGTCCGTGCGGGAGCCGCGCGCGTTGCTGACGACAATCGCCCACCGCCTCGTCTACGACTTCTGGCGCCGCCGCGACCTCGAGCGCGCGTACCTCGCCGTGCTCGCCGCACGCCCGGAAAGCGTCGCGCCGTCCGAGGAGGAGCGCGCGCTTGTCGTCGAAACGCTGCATGCGATCGACCGGATGCTGGCCGGGCTGTCCGCGAAGGCGCGCAACGCGTTCATCTACAGCCAGTTCCACGGGCTCACGCATGCCGAAATCGCCGACCGGCTCGGCGTATCGAAGCGCACCGTGCGCGACTATCTCGCGCAGGCGCTGCGCGCGTGCTATCTCGCGTCTTTGCAGTGAATCTGGCCGATCAACCGAAAGTGGTCGACGCGATCGACCCGCGCGTACTCGACGATGCGATCCGCTGGATGGTGCTGCTGCGCTCGGGCGATGCGACCGGGCGCGACCGCGCGCGCTTCGACGCGTGGCTGCGCGCCGATCCCGCACACGCGCGCGCGGTCGCGCGGCTCGACGCATCGCTCGGCGCGCTGACGCCGCCGGCAACGCACGGCCTCGCGCCGAGCGCGCTCGGCGATGCGCTACTGGCCGTACCCGCACGCCGGCGCGTCGTGCGCGGCGTGCTGTCGTTCGGCGCGCTCGTCGCCGGCGCGGGCGCGCTCGCCGATCGCTTCTCCCCCATCGCCGAGTGGTCGGCCGACCTGCAGACGAACACCGGCGAGCAGCGCACCGCGACGCTTGCCGACGGCTCGTCGCTGATGCTCGCCGCGCGCAGCGCGGTCGACCTCGACTACCGGGCGGACGAGCGCGGCGTGCGATTGCGCGCGGGCGCGCTGCTCGTGCGCGCGGCGGCGAACACGCGCCCGTTCGTGGTCCGGCATGCCGAGCGCATGGTGCGCGCGCGCGCCGGCAGGTTCGCGGTTCGCGTGGACGGCCCGTGGCTGCACGTCGCCGCGCTCGATGCGCCGGTCGGAATCGCGGTGCCGGGTGGCGCGACGCTGTCGCTGCGGCCCGGACTCACCGCGCGCGCCGGCGCCGACCTCATCGAGCCACTCGCCGCCAACGCGACGGACGAAGCCGCATGGACCGGCGGCCAGCTGGTCATACACACCGAGCCGCTCGGCGCGGTGATTGCGCGGCTGCGTCCGTACTACCCCGGCGTGATCCGCGTGACCGACGCCGCCGCCGCGCTGCCCGTCACCGGCGTGTTCCGACTCGACGATCCGCCGCGCACCCTCGCCGCGCTCGCCGCGACGCTACCGCTGGAGGTCCGGCGCTATGCGGGATGCGTTGTGCTCGTTTCGCTCGCGTCGCAAGCCTGACGCGCACCGGGAGCGCGGCGCGATTGCCCGGGTGATCGCCCGATTGCCCGTGGTAACCCATCCAACGCCAGACAGCAAAAATTTTTTGCGGAAGGCACGTCACTTTTCGTCACTCGTCGCACAAGCAATCTGAAACACCGCGAAGTCGCGACACCGCAGGCGAACGGCAAAACCGTCCCGTGCGTGCAGGCACGGCCCGTCCCGGCGAACTGCCGGGCGCCGCCGCGCGACGACGGGCGCGGACGCCGATATTCCGTTTCGATTTGAAGAGGTCACTTTGGACTATGCCCTCCTGACCCGCGACCTGCGTCTGGCCGACCGCATCGCGGACAGCCTCGGGCGCGGCGCGCACTGCGGCGAGCGCCGCGGCGACCGGTTCGCCGACGAGCTGACGATGCTGCGCGCATTGCGCCACCGGCCGTACGACCTGATCGTGTTCGACGCGCGCTGCGTCAGTGCTACCCACAATCCGGTGCTGTCGTGGCGCGCGTGCCACGCGGACAGCCGCGCGCCGGTCGTGGTGGTCGGCTCGTTCGACGGGCCCGCCGAGATGTTCCTCTGGTACGACCTCGGCGCGGCCGACGTGTTGACGCTGCCGTTCGATCCCAACGAGCTGTACGTACGCGCGACGCTCGCCCGGCGCGGGCAGGCCCGCGCCGCCTCGGCCCCGGCCCGCTTGTCGGTCGGTCCGTATGCGCTCGATCGCGATACGGGCACGGTCAAGCTGCACGGCGGCGCGATCGCGCTGACGTCGCGCGAGTTCGCGATGGCCTGGCTGTTCTTCTCGAACCCCGGCACCTGCTTCAATCGCGGCCAGGTCGCAAAATCGATCTGGGGCAACTACCGCGACTGCGCGGACCGGACGATCGAGCAACACATCTACAAGCTGCGCAAGAAGCTCTCGCTCGGCATTGCGAACGACGTCGCGCTGCGCACCGTGTATGGCTTTGGCTACAAGCTCGAAGTCGGGTCGTGCAGCGACGCGCATGAGCCGGAATTCGCGACGCCGACAGCAGCCGGCCCGCACCCGGCCGCGTGAGGTAGGCTGTCGAACGCGTGCGCGGCGGCAGGTTCGTCGCGCATCGTGTCCGGCCGCCCGCCGTCACCGCGAACCGGTGGCGGCGGCCGCTGCCCGCAGGCGCGACCGGTCCGCGACGCGCCGCGCAGCGCAGCGCAGCGCAGCGCAGCGCAGCGCAGCGAAGAACGCGATGCCTTGGTCTATCGCGCACACATAGCCGACGCGGGGCGCGAGCCGGTTGTCCGTAGGCGGCGAAAACGGACCGGCCGAAAACGCGACGGTCTGGCCGGGCTTCACCCGACAGCGGATGAACCTCCAGACCGGCCGCCCCGACTCATCGACCATCGCGGGTTCGTCGGCGAAGCTCAGCGTGCCGTCCGGCGTGATCCGCTACGCGTTGATTCGCAGCCCGCCGCATGTCGAGCCCGGCGCGGTTGCCGTGCCGGCCGGCGCGCATTTCGGCAGATCGCCCTCGAAGGACACGCCCGCGCGCTGGTTCAGCGTGTTTTCCACTTCGCTCGGACCGGACAACCGTATCGTCGGCCCTTGTGGGCGGAAAGGCATGGCGCGTCCGCGGCCCCTCGCCGCGCAGTCGCCCGGCGACTCGCTTGACAGCTCACCACGAAAGTCAACATTCTCGATGAGTGTTTTTGAAATCGTCTCTTAGCAAAAATCCAACTATCCATATCAATTCAGTTAGCCGCATATCTAAAAATTTTTCAATTTTTTGTGCATATTTGGTGCTTTTTAAGCGATTTTCATCCACATAATCCGGACATCGGTGGTCCATCGATATTCGGATGACCAGGAATTCCGCCGCGATTACGACAGCACTTGATGCCTTCCATGAGATTTTTTGAGGATTCCGGCGTGATTCACCTTATATATTTTCGTCCTGTGTTCGTTAACCCGACGAACTCGCCGTTCTCCGCATACGCTCGCAAGCGCAAACGTTTGCCGTCGTTGCGCGAGTCGCTTATCGCTGCATGAATCAAGTTATGGACGACAGAACGATACGAACATGACCGACACGAAACATCGACTCGAAACGAATGCCGACCTCTTCCGACGCACGTTTCTTCACAGTCTCGGTGCGATCGACAGGTTCCGCCTCCATCACGACGCGCCGCCCGCCGATCAGGCCGTGGTGCTTGCCTGCGGGATCTGATGCGTCCTCGCAACGGCTCACTCGCCATCCGGACGTCACGCTCACGTCGGAATGGGGCGATTCCGCTTCCTCTCGAAATGCGCGTCCCGTGCCCTCTACACACGCTGTCCGCCTGCGCTGCGCCGTGATTTCCACTCCGAATCCGCATGCTCATCAATCACACACCCTGGTTCGTCCTGCATCGCCCGCGTCCCCGGGCAACGCACCGGCTGTTCTGCTTCCCGTATGCCGGCGGCGGATCGCTGCTGTACCGGAGCTGGGCGTTTGACCTGCCAGACTGGCTCGAAGTCGTCGCCATCGAACCACCGGGGCGCCAAACCCGCTTTGCGGAAGCGGCGCTCACGTCGCTCGACACAATGTGCACCGCGCTTGCGACGGCGGCGGCCGGCCTGCTCGACAAGCCGTTTGGCACGTTCGGCTACAGCTTGGGCAGCGTCGTCAGCATCGAATGGACAAGGGAACTCGTTCGGCGCGGCCTTCCCACCCCTTCGCACGCATTCAGCGCCGCACACCGCGCGCCGCACGTGGCGCCAAGCGGGCCGCCGGCCCATCGGCTATCCGATCCGGAACTGATCGAGTGGCTGAAAGCGATGGGCGGAACGCCGGCTGCCTTGCTGTCGGAGCCCGAATGGCTAGGGCACTTCCTGACGTCGCTGCGTGCCGATCTCGCACTCGCCGACGGGTACCGGGTGGATACGCCATTCGTGTTGCCGTGCGGGCTGACGGTGTTCGGTGGTCTGCGCGATCCCCATGTCGCGAGCGATGCATTGGCCGAGTGGGCCCGCTACAGCGGGGGGCCATTCGCGCTGCACCGGTTCGACGGCGGGCACTTCTTTCTCCAGGCGTGGGAACAGGAGATTCGGAACCGCGTCGTCGCCGCGCTGACCGACCCTACGTAGCAGTCCCGTCAAATCGGCACCAGCATGCCGCGGGGAAATCTGCCGGCCAGTGTACGCCCGGTGCCGCGCACCGGTCGCACCTGCCGGCATTTGCGGCATTGCATGCCGACATCGGGATTGAAAAGGAGAACGACCTCGATCGACACGATCAGTATGAGTTGAAAGTCCATAACGATGAATAAGCAAGCGCTATCGGTCAGCGGGAGACACACCTTCAGTAACACGGGCCGAATTTATTCAAATTTCATCGGGTATCGAACCATGACGACTCAATGGCATGAAATTTACTTGGGCATAGAGAATGCGAAGACCATGTCCGATCTTGCCGATACAGCCTCGCGCGCTGTATCGAGGATCGGCTTTTCCAACTGGCTTTTCGAAGTCAAATCCACATGCTCCGGCAACGACTCGGAATTCTTTTCCGACCGCGGGCAATACGAAAGCTGGATCAAGTATTACAAGGATGCGGATTTCCTTCCGGGTGGCAGTCCCGTCTATGCCGCACTCCGAACCAAAGGCCTGGCAGAATGGAGCGACGGCGCACGCTTCGTTCTTACCCAGTGCAGCTGGATCGGTGCCGATTTACCCGCCCTGTTTTCGGTCGGACGAGAAATCACACCTGTAAGAGTCGAGGAAAAGGCGACGAATGCCCCGTACATCGCGTGGCTCGCCGGCGCGATCCATGCGAAGTTCATCGCGCTGTCGGCGCCGACGCCGAAAACGGGCGACGTGTGCAGTCTTACGGACCGCGAACGGGAACTGCTGCGGTGGACCGCGCTCGGCAAGACAGCCGGCGAAGTCGCGTCTATCGTCGGGCTCACGACACGCACCGTCTATTTCCACCTGAAAAACGCGATGCTCAAGATGAATGCGACCAATACGCTGCAAGCGGTCGTGAAGGCGATGGTACTCGGCCTGATCTGAGGCCGTACCATGCCGCGCGACATGCGCCGCGCGGCATGGCCCGCTCAGCGAGCAGCGGCGCGCCCCGCCGGCGCACGCGCCACGATGGCAAGCGCGCACGCGTACGACGCCACGCCCAGCGCGAACGGCCATCCCGCCGCGGCCGCGCGGCCGCCCGTGCGCGCGGCCGCGGCGAGCGCGGCCGACCCGAGGAGCGGCGCGATCGCCCCGACCAGACTGACGAGCGACGCGAGACCGCCCTGCAGTTCGCCTTGATGCCGGCCGGACGCATGGCGCGACAACTCGGCGCGCAGCGCGGGGTCGGCCACGAGTCCCAGTGCCTGGGCCATCATCCCCGCGTACGTGAGCCATGGAGACGAAGCAGCGAAATAGCACAGATACGCGACCGCACAACAGCCGTAACCCAGTGCGAGGATCGCTCGGTTGTCGACGCGCGCGGTCAACCGCCGCACGAGATAGCGTTGCGACAGGGCCATCCCGACAGCGAGCGCGGCGAGCGCCCGCGACGCATCGATCACGCTCCATCCGTAACGCGCCTGGTTCGCGAGCACGAAGCAGCTCTGGAACACGCCGTATGCGGCCCAGGTCAGCAGTAACGCCAGCAGGTACGGACGCAGCGTTTGGTTGCCGAACAGCGCGCGCAGGCTGCCCAAAGGCTGCGCACGGCGCCAGTCGAACGTTCGCCGGTGCGCGGCAGGCAGGCTTTCCGGCAGCCACGATGCGACGTACGCCGCATTCAGCGCGGCCAGCGCGCCGGCGATCGCGAACGGCAGGTACGGGTCGAACGACGCGAGCCAGCCGCCAGCGACCGGGCCAGCCACGAGTCCGACCGCGATGACCCCGCCCGCGCTGCCGTACAGATGCGTGCGGCGCTCGCCGTCGCTGACATCGGCCAGATACGCCATCACGGTCGACACGTTCGCGGCGGCGGCACCGCCGAGCGCGCGGCCGATCAGCAGCGACGCCAGACCGCCACCGAACGCGACGGTCCAGTGGCTCGCCGCGATGCCGACGAGCGCGGCCAGCAGCACCGGGCGGCGTCCGTACCGGTCGCTGAGCGCGCCCAGCATCGGTGCGCACAGGAACTGCATTGCCGAGTAGGACGCGATCGCCGCGCCCAGCACGAGCGAAACGCGCGCGGGCGACAGGCCCGCGAGCCCCGCGACGAGCGTCGGCAGCACCGGCATCGCCAGCCCCGTGCCGAGAACGTCGAGCGCGAGGATCGCGAGCACCACGCGCACCGCGCGCGTGCCGCCGTGCCCGGCAGGCGGCGCGCCGTTGACGTGCGGTTGCGCGCTCATCGCTCGAACGCCTGCAGGCGATCGGCCAGCGGCAGCGCGATCGCATGGGCGTGCACGTCGGACAGGCACGTGAAGTGATCGCCCGGCACGTCAATGCATTCGACCGGTGCGCGACTGAATGCCTCCCACCCCCACGCGGGCGTCTGCCGGATCTCCGGCAGATTGATGCCCGACGGCATCGAATCGACCGCCCGGAACAGCACGAACGACCAGTCCGACGGTTGCTTCGGCGGGTCGTAAGCCATTCCGAACGCCGCGGCCGCGCGATAGACGTTGAAGATGCCGCCGATGCTGCCGTCGTCGGCGCGCGCGTCGATCAGCCCGTGAGCCTGGAGCTGCGTCTTCAGGAAGCGCAGGCGTTCTTCGTGCGATGCGGCTTCGAGACGCGCCAGCATATCGCGCGTCACGTCGACTGGCTTGCCCGAGTAGCGTCCGAAAATGCCCAGCAGCGAACCGACTACCTGGGCATCGGTCGGCGTCGTCATGCGCAGGTACGGCGGCGCAGCGGAGTCGAACAACGCGATCAGGCCGGGGGGCTCCCCTTCGGCGTCGAGCCGTCGCGCCATCTCGAGCGCGACCTTGCCGCCGAGCGAATGGCCGCCCAGCAGATACGGCCCGTGAGGCTGAACGGTGCGGATGCAGCGCACGTAGTGCTCGGCCATCGCCTCGACGCTATCGTGCGGTTCGGCCTTGCCGTCGAGCCCGAGGCACTGCAGACCGTAGAACGGCCGCGCCGCGCCCATCGCGCGTGCGAGCGGCAGCACCTGGGTAACGTTGCCGCCCATGCCCGGTACGCAGAAGAACGGCGTCCCGGCACCCGTACGCTGCACGGGCACGAGGCAGTAGCGCACGTGCGCGTCATCCTCGCCGCGGGTCGTATCGGCCGCGTCCGGCGCGCCGAGCGACCGCGCCATCCGTTCGATCGTAGGCTCGTCCAGAAACTCGGCAAGCGTCAGGCAATTCGCAAAGCGCTCCCGCACGCGCGATATCAGCTGCGCGCCGAGCAACGAGTGCCCGCCCAGCGTGAAGAAATTGTCGGTCACGCCGGGCAGTTCGCCGCCCAGCAGCTCGCGCCAGAGTTGCGCCAGCTCGCGCTCGACGTCGTTGCGCGGTGCGATCCGCTCGTCGACGGGCGGCGCCGCATGCGCGCCGCCGCGCTCGCCGCGCGCATCGGTGCCGCCCGCGAGGCGGCGCAGCCACACCTCGACGTCCTCGGCCTTGCTCACCGCGATTTGCGCGCCATCGTGCGCGAGCGCGATGTCGAACACGCGGCAGCCCTCGTCGTTCAGCAGACCGTGGGCCGCGTCGATCGGCGTCTGGTTCGGATGAGCACGATCGTATGCGACCCGCATGCCGACCTCGGCCCAGGCATCCCAGTTGATCGAGACGACCGGCAGCCCGTCGTGGCGCGCCGCATGCGCGACCGCGTCGAGATACGCGTTCGCCGCCGCGTAGTCGGCCTGGCCGAGACCGCCGACGAGCGCCGCCAGCGACGAACACAGCAGCACGAAATCCGGCCGGTGCGCGCGCAGCGCATCGAGCAACGCGTCCGTGCCGAGCGTCTTCGGCGCCAGCACGCGCGCC
Source organism: Burkholderia anthinoferrum (assembly GCF_002925705.1). NCBI lineage: Bacteria > Pseudomonadati > Pseudomonadota > Betaproteobacteria > Burkholderiales > Burkholderiaceae > Burkholderia > Burkholderia anthinoferrum. Next base: position 72,215 of record NZ_LFZP01000049.1, on the reverse strand, counting down.
CATGCTGCCGGCTCGCCGAGCTGGACAGGCCCGCTGGCCTCGATCCCCGCCGCGTGGATCGCTCCGTCGATGCGGCCGCAGCGTGCGGCGATATCCGCCAGCGCCGCGGCCCACGCGCGAGGTTCGCCGCAGTCGGCCTGCACGAGCGTCACGTCGGCGCCGAGCGCACGCAGCGCGGCAGTCGCCGCCGCGACGTCCGGCCGCGACGCATCGACCGTGCGCGATACCAGGAACAGGCGCGGCGCGGCGACTCGGCGCGCGATATGCTCGGCAAACGTCAACCCCATGCCGCCCAGGCCGCCCGTGATCACGTACGCGCCACCGTCGACCAGCACAGGCGTCGCGTCCACGTCGGGCAGCGCCCGGAAGCCCGGCTCGTGGAACGTGCCGTCGCGCAGCGCGAGCGTCGGCACGAGCGGCGCCGGCGAGCCGGCGTCGGCGCGCGCAAGCAGCCCGCGCAGCGCCGCATGATCGGCATCGCCCGGCTCGGCCGGAAGATCGACGTGGCGACAGCGCAGATGCGCGAACTCCCGGCTCGCTGCACGCAGTGCGCCGACCAGCGCGGCTTGCACGCCGCTCGGCCGTTCGCCGGCACGCACGGCGCAGGCGCCCGTGGTGACGAGCGTCAGAACCGTGCCGGATGCGGCTTGCGGGCCGAACGTCTGCAACAGGCGCATCAGATCGTCGAAGCGCTCCACCGCCGAACGGCGATCGTCGGCGCCGACGCAATACAGGATCTGCGCCGGCCGGGAATTCCGTTCGAACGCGCGCGCATGGCCGTAACCGTCGCCGGCCTCGGGCGCGTGCGTGCCGCGCGCATCCTCGTCGACCAGGATGCTGCCGTGCGGTGCATGCGTCGCGATCGCGTCGCGCATCGACTTGCCGCGTGCGACGATCGTCCAGGCCGCATCGGGCAACGCATCGCCGCGCGGCGGCAGTGCGGGCCGCCATGCGGGGCGCGAGCACCATGCGGCCGGCGACGAGCGGTCGGCCGCCGCCGCGGGCGCACGCTCGTCGCGCAGCGTGAAGCCCTCCACCTCGACGAGCGCGGGCCCGACGCCTCCCGCCTCGTCGAGCGCGAACAGCGTCACATCGAAGACGTTCTCGCGCACGCGGCGCGCATGGCTGAACAGCCGCGCGGTCAACGGTGCATGGAGCGACAGCCTGCGATAGTGGAACGGCAGCCGCGCGCCGCGGTTTTCCAGCGTCGACAGGAAACCGGTGGCCATGTCGAGCAACGCCGGATGCAGCGGGGTATTCTCCAGGTCGGCCGCGAACGCGGGATCGAGCTCGAGCTGCGCGACCCCTTCGTCGTCGGCGAGCCACAACGCGCGGAAACAATGCCAGCGCGGGCCGAACAGCGCGAGCCGGTCGTCGAGCGCGGCGCGCGCGGCGGGACTCGCGAGCGTGTCCGCACGCTGCGCGAGCACGTGCTCGAACCGGGCCGGCGGAGCCGGCATCTGGTCGGCATCGGCGATCGTGCCTTGCGCGTGCACGGTCCACGCCGCCGCATCGTCCGCGGCGGCGGAAGTGACTGCGAAGTCCTGAACACCGCCGTCCGCGCCGCCGAAGCTCACGCGCACGATACGTGCGCCGTGCGCGTCGTCGAGCACGAGCGGCGCCGGGAAATAGACGTCGCTCAATGCAATCCGCGGCCCGTGTCCCATCCGCTCGAATGCGCCTCGCACGAGCTCGAGACAGCCGGTGCCGGGCAGCACCGGCTTGCCGTCGAACACGCGATGCTCGTCGACGACCCACCACGACGGCGGCAATGCAAGCTCGTACGTGCGCCGCCCGCCGGCAACACGCCGCCAGTGACGGTAAAGCGCAGGCGGCCCGCTTCGCTCGACCGGCGCGTCGATCCAGTGTCGTGCGCGCGCGAACGGATAAGCCGGCAGCGGCACGCGCCGCGCGGCGTTGCTGCCGCACGCGCGGCGCCAGTCGACGCGTGCACCCAGCCGCCACAATGTGGCGATCGCATGCGCGAAGGTCGACACGTCATCCGAACGATCGCGCGGATGACGGCCGCAGCCGAGCACATCGTATGCCCGGCCGTCCGCCTCCAGCGCGGTGCGCAGCGTCCGCCCCGGGCCTACTTCGACGAGCAGCGGCGCATCGAACGCGTCGTGCAACGTCGCGATCCCGTCGGCGAAACGCACCGTGTCGCGCAGGTGCGATGCCCAATAGCCGGCGTGGTTGGAGGCGTCGAGCGACAACCAGGCGCCGGTGCGGTTCGATATGACGGGCACCGTGCTCGCCTGCACCGGAATCCGGGCGACGATGGCCTCGAGCGCCTGCGCGGCCGCCGCCATCCGGTGCGAATGAAATGCGTGCGACGTCGCAAGCGGCTGGCTCTGCACGCCTGCCTCGGCAAGCGCTTGCCGCAGCCGCTCGATCGCCTCGGTCCCGCCGGCCAGCACGCACTGGTTGCGACCGTTGACGGCCGCCAGCTCCACGTCCGCGTCGAGCCAGCGCGCGCATGCGTGCTCGTCCAGCGCGACGGCAAGCATCGCGCCGCGATCGGCGGCCTGCATGAGGCGTCCGCGCGTCGCGACGATTGCGAGCGCATCCGCCAGCGTGTAGTAGCCGCCGACGCACGCGGCCACCAGCTCGCCGAGACTGTGGCCGATCAGCGCGTCCGGCTCGACACCGCGTGCGCGCAGCAGCATCGCGCACGAATAGTCGACGGCGAACAGCGCCGGTTGCGCGATACCCGTCTCGCGCAGCCCGGCGGACGCATCGGTCTCCCTGCCGGGGTCCGGGTACATGGCCGCGAGGATGTCGAGCCCGTGCTGTGTGCGCAGCAGCGCCGCGCATTCGTCCAGCGCGTCGCGGAACGCCGGTTCGCGTTCATAGAGCCCCTTCAGCATCCCGATATGCTGCGCCCCCTGACCGGGGAACATGAACACGACCGGGCGATTCTCTCGCGGCTCACCCGCCGGCGCATCCCACGGCGCGTCCAGCGCCGTGCATGCGGCCTCGCGCGTCGCGCACACGATCGTGTCGCGCACCGGCAATCGCGCACGGCCCGCGCCGAGCGAGAACGCGACGTCTGACAGCCGCGCGGACGACGCGCGCAGGTGCGCGGCCAGGCGGCGACGCATGCGTCGAAGCGCGGCCGGCGTGCGGGCCGACAGCGGCAGAACCTGCACGCCAGCATCGGGTGCGTCGGGCGACGGCAACGGCCGCGGCGGCGGCGCCTCGACGATCACGTGCGCATTGGTGCCGCCGATCCCGAACGAGCTGACGCCCGCGCGACGTGGCCAGGGTGCATCGGGCCACGTGTACCGCTCGGTGTTGATATGAAACGGGCTGCCCTCGAGATCGATCTCGGGATTCGGTTTCGTAAAATATGGCATCGGCGGCACCTCGCCGTGCTCGACGGCGAGAACGGCCTTCACGAAGCCGACGATCCCTGCCGCCGCATCGAGATGCCCGAGGTTCGCCTTAAGCGAGCCGAGCGCGCACCGGCGGCCGGCCGGCCATGCGCCGTTCGGGGCATAGGCCTGCGTGAGCGCGCGGAATTCGACCGGATCGCCAAGCCGCGTGCCGGTACCGTGCGCTTCCACGTACCCGACCGTGTCGGCCGGCACGTCGGTATCCCGCAGCGCGGCCGCGATGACGCCGGCCTGCCCGGCGACGCTCGGCGCGGTGTAGCTCACCTTGCCGGCGCCGTCGTTGTTGATCGCCGAGCCCCGGATCACCGCATGCACGTGATCGCCGTCCTCCAGCGCCTTCGCGAGCGGCTTGAGCATGACGACCGCGCAGCCGCTGCCGCCCGTCGTGCCGGACGCATCGGCGTCGAACGGCCGGCACCGGCCGTCCGTCGAGATGATGCTGTCCGGCATGGGTCGATAACCGTAATACTCTGCCTCGAGCGACACGCCGCCGACGAGCGCCATCTCGCAGTCGCCCGCGCGCAGGCTCGCGCAAGCGGCATGCACTGCCACGAGCGAGGACGAGCAGGCGGTCTCGACGGTCACGGCCGGGCCGGCCAGGCCCAGCTTGTACGCGACGCGGGTGGCGAGGAAGTCGCGGCCGTTGCCGAGCAGCCACTGGATGTTCTCGAGCTTCAGTTCGCGTCTGCGCGGATAGACGTTGTCGAGCAGATAGTGGCTCGTGCCGGCGCTCGCGAACACGCCCACCCGGGCGCCGCGCGCGGCACCATAGCCGGCCGCCTCGGCAGCCTCCCACGCACACTCGAGAAACAGTCGCTGCTGCGGGTCCATCAGCGCCGCTTCGCGAGCGGAGTAGCCGAAGAACTCGGCGTCGAAGCCGTCCACGTCCTCGAGCCGGTTGCCGAGCCCGACGAAGTCCGGCTGCGCGCGCGTCTGCGCATCGACGCCGTGTTCGGCGAGCAGTTCGTCGCTGAAGTGCAGCGTCGACTCGACGCCGTCGAGCAGGTTGTCCCAGAAGGCCTGCAGATCGGGAGCGCCGCAGAAGCGGCCCGCCATCCCGATCACCGCGATCGCGCGATCGCTTGCCGGCGGCACGGCGGCCGGCGCATCGGCCGCGGCCGGAGCCTGCGCCGGCGCATCGTCGGCCTCGGCTTCGGCCACGCTCACGCGGTTGCGCTCCAGGTGCGCGACCAGTGCGCGCAACGTCGGATGCTCGAACAGGTCGGCAATCGCGATCCGAGTCGCAAACGCGTCCTCGAGGCGCTTGCGCATCTCGACGATCCGCAGCGAATGCCCGCCGAGATCGAAGAAATTGCTGTCGGGCTCGACGTCGTCGCGTTCGAGCACGGCTTGCCAGATCGCTTTCACGTGCGCGAGGAGCCGGCGGCCGCCGGTCGGCACACGTTCGCCCTGCACCGGAGCAGTTGCTGCCGGTGGCGCCGAAGCATCGCCGGCCGGTGCGTCCGCGACGGGCGCGACGGGCGCGACAGGCGCGACCGGCCCGGCCGCCTGGGCGGCGAGCGCGTTGCGGTCCACCTTGCCGGTACGCGCGCGCGGCAGATCGGGCAGCCTCACGAGGCGCTCCGGAACAAGATGGGCCGGCAATTGCTGCGCAAGCCGCGTGCGCACCTCGCCTTCCGCGGGTTCGCCCACGTAGTAGCCGACCAGGATCCGATGCCCGTTCGCATCGAACGGCGCGAGCACGACGCCCTGCGTGATCCCCGGCAGCGCGTTCAGGCGCGCCTCCACCTCGCCCGGTTCGACCCGGAAGCCGCGGATCTTGACCTGCGCGTCCGCGCGTCCGACGTACGTCAGGCTGCCGTCCGGCTGGCGGATCACGTAGTCGCCGGTCCGGTAGCGGCGCGCGCCGGGCTCGCTTGAACGCGGATCCGGCACGAAGCGGCGCGCGGTCTCCTCGTCGAGGTTCAGGTAGCCGGCCGCCACGCCCTCGCCGCCGATGTACAGCTCACCGGGCACGCCGCACGGCAACGGATGGCCGTAGCGATCGAGCACCTCGAACGTCACGTTCGCCAGCGGTCGCAACACCAGCGCGCCGCGGGCATCCCAATAGTCGGTCGCCGATGCGTAGATCGTCGTCTCGGTCGGCCCATAACCATTGATGAAGCGCCGGCCTTGCGCCCACTCCCGCGCGATGTTCGCCGGACAGGCCTCGCCCGCGGCCACGATCGTCGCAAGCTCCGGCAACTCGGCGTACGGCAGCAGGCGTAGCGCGGTCGGCGTGATCTGCAGATGCGTGATCCGCTCGGCGCGCAGCAGCCCGAGCAGCTCGGGCCCCGGCAGCAGCCGGGCGGCGGGCGCGAACACGAGCGTCGCGCCCGACACGAGCACCGGAAACACTTCGCCGCACACGCCGTCGAAGACGGGCGAAAAATACTGCAGCTGGCGCGCGCCCGGATGCAGCCCGACGGACGCTGCGAATGCGTGCGCGGTATTGAGCAGGTTGCGCCGCGTCACCATCACGCCTTTCGGACGTCCGGTCGAGCCCGACGTGTAAAGCACGTACGCGAGATCGGTCGGCGCGTGCACGAGACCCGGCGCGCGCACGGCCGGCGCGCGGTCGTCGTCGATATCGTCGGCGATCAGTGTCGTCACGCCGAGCGCGGCGCAGCGCGACGCGAGGTCGCGCTGGGCGACGACCAGCCGCACGCCGGCGTCGGCCACCGTGTAGCCGAGACCTCCGTCGACCGTGTCGTCGGGATTCAGCGGCACGAACGCGCAGCGCGCCTTCAGCGCGCCGAGCATGCCTGCAACGAGATAGGGATGGCGTCCGGTGAACAGCCCGACATGCGTGCCGGGCGTCGCGCCGTGCGCGCGCAGCGCGCCGGCGATCCGGTTCGCGAGTTGGTCGAGCTGCGCGTAGGTCCAGCGCCGTGCGTCGAACTCCAGCGCAATCGCGTCCGGCGTCGCCGCCGCGTGCGCTTCCAGTTGCGCGATCACGTCACCCGTCGCGCCGAAATCGCGCCGCGTCCCACGGCACGCGTCCGTCAATGCCGCGTATTCGTCGGCCGGCAGCATCATCACGTCCGACACGGTCTGGCCGGCATCGGCCAGCAGATTGCGCAGCAATTCGCCGAAATGGCGCGCGAGCCCGCCCACAAATGCGCGCGCGTAGCGTGACGTACGGTACTTGAAGCTGCCGCCGAGCGATGCGCCGTCGAATGCGCGCACTTCGACCATCAGGTCGAGCTTGACGTCGGCGGGCGCGACCGCGAGCTCGTCCACCGCCAGCCCCGCCAGGTCGAGCGCGTCGGGCGCCGCACTCTGCACCACCAGCCCGATCTGGAAGAACGGGTGCCGACCCGGCGCGCGAGCCGGATTCAGCGTTTCGACGAGATGATCGAGCGGCACCGACTGTCCGGCGTCGGCCTCGAGCAGCATGCGCCGACTTGCTGCGATAACGTCCGCGAGTCGCATCGGCGCGTCCAACTGCAACCGTACCGGCAACAGATTGACGAAGAACCCCATCAACGCTTCGGCATCCGGATGATCTCGTCCCGCGAACGGGATGCCGATCACGATATCGTCCTGCCCGGTGTAGCGATGCAGCAGGACCGCGAGCGCCGCGTGCATCACCATCGTCGGCGTGCAGTTCAGCCGCTCGCACAGCCGCTTCAGCTGCGGTGCGCACGATGCGGGCAACGCGAAATCGACGTAATCGGCGCCCGGTGCGCCGGCGCCCGGCGCGTCGGTCCGCTCCGGCAGCGGCAGCGCGGACGGCAGATCGCTCAGGCGCTCCCGCCATGCGGCGACGGATTCCGCAAAACCGCTCGTCGCCGTCCGTGCGCGCTGCCACGCCGCGTAGTCCTGATACTGCAACGCGGGCTCGCTCGACACGAGCGCCTCGCCTGCGGCGCACGCCCGATAGGCTTGCGCCAGCTCGCGGCGCAACAGTCCGCTCGACCAGCCGTCGTACGCGATGTGATGCAGCACGATGCACAGCACGTGTTCGTCCGGCGAGACGTGCAGCAGCAATGCGCGGATCGGCCACTCGCGGTCCAGCTCGAACGGACGCGCCGCTTCGCGCGCGAGTCGCTCGTTCACGCACCCCGGCTCGATCGGCTCGACGACGAACGGCACCGGCGCCGGGGCGTCGATCTGCGCAAGCGGCTCGCGGCGCGGATGGCCGGCATCGTCCACCCACGCCTGCACGTCCGCGGTGAAGCGCGTTCGCAGCACCTCGTGGCGCCCGACCACGCGGTTCAGCGCCGCTTCGAGCGCGTCTCGATCCAGGCGGCCGCGCACACGAAACACTTCCGGCATGTTGTACGCCGCGCCCGGCTCCGCCTGCCGGGCGAACCACATACGCCGCTGCGCGAACGACAGGCGCCGGCGCTCGTGGCCGTCCGCGCGCGGAATCGGCGCATCCGCGCGAGCGGCCACGCCTTCCCGGGCAGCCGACATCATGTGCTCCATCACGCGCTCGGCAAGCTGCTCGATCGTGGGCCGCTCGAACACGTCGGCCACCTTCAATTTCACGCCGAACGCATCGTGGACGCGCGTCAGCGCCTGCGTGACGAGCAGCGAATGGCCGCCTCGCTCGAAGAAATTGTCGTGCACGCCGATGCGCGTCGTGCGCAGCAGCGCCTCCCAGTCCTGCGCAAGCCGCGCCTCGAGCGGGTTTCGCGGCGCGACGTACGCATGCGCGAGCGCATCCCAGTCCGGATCGGGCAAGCGCTTGCGGTCGATCTTGCCGTTCGGCGACAGCGGCAGCGCCGGCAACAGGACCAGCGCACGCGGCACCATGTGCTCGGGCAGCCGCGCGCGCAGATGCTCGAACAACGCTTCCCGGGTTGCCCCCGCATCGGCATAACCGACCAGTTCGAGCTCGCCGCCCGGCGCCCCGCGCGCCACGACCGCGCATTCGCGCACGCCCGGATGCTCCGCGAGCACGCTTTCGATCTCGCCGAGCTCGATCCGGAAGCCGCGAACCTTGACCTGGTTGTCGAGCCGGCCGATGAACTCGATCGTGCCGTCCGCAAGATGCCGGCAAAGATCGCCGGTGCGGTAGAAGCGGCGGCCGCCCGGATCGGACACGAAGCGCCCGTCGGCATCGAACCCGCCGACCGGGAAACGTTCGCGGGTCAGCTCCGGCCGATTCAGGTAACCCGACGCGACGGCGCCGCCGCCGATCAGCAGTTCACCGGGCACGCCGAGCGGAACGAGATTCAGTGCGTCGTCGACCACGTACATCGACGTGTTCGGCAACGGCGTGCCGATCGGCATGCTGCGTTCGGACTCGTACCACGCGTCGCGCGGTTCGAAGGTCGCGCTTTCGCACGTGGCTTCCGTCACGCCATACACGCTGAGCACGCGGGTATCCGGCGCGCACAGCGCGCGCAGCTTGCGGTACTCGTGGACGAACCAGACGTCCGCACCGCACGTGACCGCCTGCACCCCGTCCAGGCGCTTGCCGCTGCGTTCGAGATATTCGATCATCTGGCGCACGACGGCCGGCACGAATTCCATCACGGTCGCACGCTCGCGCTCGATCAGCGCATGCAGCGCCTGCGCATCGGTCAGGCTCTCCCTTGGGCACATGATCAGCCGCCCTCCCCCGCCGAGGCCGCGAATCACGTCGCTCATGAACACGTCGAACGTATGGTTCGCCATCTGCAACACGGCCGTCACACCCGGCTGCGTGCGGCCGTAAGCTGCCTCGAATGCATGAAACAGCGACATCCAGCTCCCGTGCGAAACCTCGACGCCTTTTGGGCGACCGGTGGAGCCCGACGTGAAAATCACATAGGCGATGTCGTCGGCGGTCGTCATCGCTCCATCGGGATCGAAGCCCGCGAGCGGTGCGCCCGGCTCGCACACAAGCGCTTCCATCGCGATCGCGGTGCAATCGAACCCTGCGCCATCGCGCGGATGTTCGACGACGATCGCCGCCGGCGCCACGTCGGCGATCAGTGCATCGCGTCTCGCGTCGTCGGGCGACACCGGCACGAACACGGCGCCGGCCTTGTGGATCGCGAGCAGCGCGACGACCACGTCCGGACCATAGCGCCGCAACACGACGACGCGATCGCCGCGCCGCACGCCCGACGCCCGCAATTGCGCGGCCAGCGCCGTCGCTCGCGCGTCGACGTCCGCGTAGGTGGCGCGCCGCTCGCCGTATACCAGCGCCAGCGCACCGCCGTCGCGCTGCGCCGCCTGCTCGAACGCGCGGTGAAACGGCACGAATGGGCGGCCCGGGTCTCGCGCGCCGTCGTTCGCGAGCGCCAGCATCGCGGCCGCGGCCTCGCGCGACAGCAGCGGCGCCGCGTCGATCCGCGCGTCGGGGTCGGTCACCAGGCAACGCAGGATGCGCACGAGGCTGTCGGTCATCTGCTCGACGAGCGCGCCGCCGAGCAGGTCGCAGTCGTACTCGAACGCTGCACGCATGCCGTCGCCGGCGAGTGCCAGCGTGAGGCTGAGATCGTACTTCGCGGTGCAGGAGTCCAGCGTATGCATCCGCGCTTCGATTCCGGCGCCGAAGTCCACCTCGAACCCTTCGGCCGCGAAATCGAACAGCACCTGGAATATCGGCGCATGAGCCAACGAACGCGGCGGCTGGACGGCTTCGACGATCTTCTCGAACGGTACATATGCGTGCTCGAGCGTGTCCAGCACCGTCGCACGCACGCGTTCGAGCACGTCGGAAAAAGTCGGCGTGCCCGATACGTCGACACGGTTGGGCAGTGTGTTCACGAAATAGCCGATCACGTCGTCGCGCTCGAGCGCATAGCGATTCGAAATCGGCGATCCGATCACGATGTCGCCCTCGTGCGTATAGCGGCGAAGCAGCACCGCGAACGCCGCGAGCCCGACCATGTACATCGACAGGCCGCGCGCCCGCGCGACCTCCTTGAGCCCGTTGGCCACATCGAGCGGCACATCGAATTCGATCCGGCGCCCGTTGAAGCGCCGCGCGGCCGGCCGCGGATGATCGAGCGGCAGCGGCAGCACGGCAGGCGCGCCCGACAGCCGGGCCTCCCAATACGCGAGGCCGGCGGCGAGATCCGCGGATGCGGCGTTCGCATCGGCATGCAGGCCGTCGTCGAGCGGCGCGGCGTCCGGTTCGCGGCCGTGTGCGAGTTCGGCATACGCCCGCGCGAGTTCATCGAGGAACAGCTGCAGCGAACGGCCATCGAACACGATGTGATGCACGGTCGCGACGAGACGGTAGTCGTCGTCGGCCACCCGCGCGAGCGTCGCGCGCAACGGAGCATCGCGCTCGAGGTCGAACGGTGCTCGTGCCTGCTCGCTCTCGAGTTCCGCCACGCTCGCCGCCGGATCAGGCAGGCTCGAGAAGTCGACGCGCGTCAGTGCGGCCGGCGCGTCGACGATCTGCACGACCGGCTGGCCGCCGCGGCTCGGAAACCGGCAGCGCAGCGCGGGATGCCGCCGCTGCACGACGTCGAGCGCGCGCGCGAGCGCATCGGGGTCGACACGGCCGGACAGGCGCAACGAGAACGGGACGTTGTAGGTCACCCCGCCACGTTCGAACTGATTCAGGAACCACAGGCTCTGCTGAGCCGCGGACATGCCGGTCGGGCCGGCGGCGATGGACTGGACGGACGTTTCCGCCGGACTTGCGAGATCCATGCATTGCTCCAGGATGGAAGGCGCGCGCCGGTCGGCGCGCGCGGAGGTGCTTCGAGGATGGGAAAGGTTCGGCCGGGCCGGCCGCGGGTCAGACAGCCTGGCCGGCCGCCACGGCGGCGGCCGGCGTCGCGTGGGCCGGGCTGTCGGACAGCGCGCCGGCGAACGACGCGACCGTCGGGAAGCGGAACAGCGTGTCGAGCGACACGCGCCGGCCGAGCGTCTTGCCGAGGCGCGATACGATCCGCATGCCGGCGAGCGAATGGCCGCCGATCGAGAAGAAGTCCTGCTCGCGCTCGATGACGTCGAGTTTCAGCACGTCGGCCCAGACCGCGGCAATCGCCTCTTCCAGCGCACCGGTCGGCGCGGTGCGGCGCACATCCTGCTGGGCGCCCGCGTCCGTTTCCACGGGCGCGAGTGCGTCGCGCAGCGCGCGCTTGTCCAGCTTGCCGCTGGCCGTCATCGGCAGGCGCTCCACGACGTGGACACGCGCGGGCACCATGTAGTCGGGCAGGATATCGACCAGTGCGTCGCGCAGCACGGCCGCGGAGGGCGTCGCGCCGCGCGTGGCCGTGACGAACGCCTCGATCCGCTTGTCCGCCCCTTGCGCGGCCACCACCACCGCGCACTGGGCGACGCCGTCCAGTGCCCGCATGGCCTGCTCGATTTCGCCCGTCTCGATCCGAAACCCGCGAATCTTGATCTGGCTGTCGCGCCGGCCCAGGAACTCGACGCAACCTTCGGCGGTCCAGCGGCCGATGTCGCCGGATCGGAACAGCGTGCGCCCACTCAACCACGGCAGGCTGACAAAGCGTTGCGCCGTCAGGTCGGGCCGCTTCAGATAGCCGTCCGTCACGCCGCCGCCCACGTACAGTTCACCGGGCACGCCTGGCGCGGCCAGATTGCCAAACACGTCGATCACGTACAGGTCGCGATGCGAAATCGGCCGACCGATCAGCGCGCGCGCATCGATATCCTCCGGGCGTTCGAGCGTATATGCCGTCGTGAACACGGTGCCTTCGGTCGGCCCGTAGCACACCGTGAGCGCCCGCCCGCCTGCCGCGAAGAAACCGCGCATCGCGTCGGTCGACACGACGTCGCCGCCGGTCAGCACCTGCCGCGCGTGCCGCAGCGCTTGCGGATGCTGCGCGACCATCTCCTGGAACAACGCGGAAGTGAGCCATATCACGCTCGCCTGCGACGACACGAGCGTATCGGCAAGATCCTCGAGGCTCGCATGCGTGCCAGGCTGCACGATCAGTTGCGCGCCGTTGAGCAGCGCGCCCCAGATCTCGAACGTCGACGCGTCGAACGCGAGCGGCGCGAACATCAGCACGCGGTCGTCCTGCCCGATCTTCACGCAGCTGTCGCTCGTCAGGAAATTCACCACGTCGCGATGGCGGCTCGGCGTCGCCTTCGGCTCGCCGGTCGAACCGGACGTGAACATGTAGTAGCACGGCGCGTCGATGCCTGCGTCGGGCCTGCCGGCATCGCGAATCCCGGCGTACGATCCGAGCGGCACGCGATCGACGCAGTGGGTCGCGACACCGTCTGCGAACGGCGGCGCGTCCGCGTCGACCAACACATGCGCGACTCCGGCTGCACTGACCTGCCAGTCGCGACGCGCGGCGGGCAGTGCCGCATCGAGCGACAAATAGCAGGCCCCCGCTTTCAGGATGCCGAGCAGCGCACCCACCTGCGCGGGCGAGCGGGCCATGCTGACGCCTACCACATCCCCAGGCCGCACACCGCACGCGATCAGGTGCGCAGCGACCTCGCTTCCTTTCGCATCGAGTTCCGCATAGGTCCATACGGACTCGCCGCACCGCACCGCGGGCGCATCGGGCCGTTCGGCCGCCCAGCGCTCGACGAGCGCATGCAGCGTCGCTTCCCGGTACGGCGGCCGCGCGCCTTCCGCCTGCCGGCGCAGTGCGGCGATCTCGCCCGGCTCGCCCACAGCGTCGGCGGCGCCGATGCGCATGTCGAGCGACAGCGCGGCCGCATCGACCAACCGTTCGACCGCCCGCGCGAACGACGCGACAGTCTGCGCCGACAACCCTTCGGAGGTATAAACCGGGGTCGGCGTCGTGCCGCCTGGCGTAACGCACAGCAGCGCGTCGATGCGGGTGCGACCGCCCTGCGTCGCGGCGTGCGACGCGGGCGAGTCGTACGTCACGGCGAACGTCGACTGGAAGCCCGGCGCCGTTGCATGGCCCGTACCCGCGCGCCATTCGGCCGTCGCGACATCCAACGCCTGCGGTGCGCGTGCATGACGCTCAACTGCCTGTCGCCACGCGCGCCCGGCCATTCCGGACAATTCGGCGAATGAGGCGGACGGGTCGACGTGCAGCGCGACCGGCAGCGGCACGGGCAGTGTGCGACCGTCGATGTCCGATGCAAGCCCGATCACGACATCGAGACTGCCGCTGAAGCGCGCGAGGGCCGCCGCATGCAGCGCGAGCGACGCAGCGGCCGGCGCGATCCCGCTCGCGTCGCATGCCGCGTCCAACTGCATGAGCGACTCGGCGCCGCTGGCCGGGTCCTGCCGCCCGGTGTAGAACTCGACGGGCGGCGTCCCGGCGGGTGCATCCGCGATCAGCTCGCCCACCTCCGTGTCGAGTTGCGCGCGCCAGAACGCGACGTCCGCGTCGCCGGCCACGGGCTGCGCATCGTCCGCGCCACCGGCCGGCGCGCCCGCAAGCGCGCCGAGACGGCGATCGGGATCGTCGAGCCAGGCATTCGCGGTCGCGAAGAACGCATTCATCAGCGCGAGCACATCCGCCTCGGCCGCCGCGGACGTCGAATATTCGAGCATGAAGCGCCCACCGGCTTCGGGGCGCGTCTCGTCGTCGAACACGACTATCACGTTCAGATCGAACTTGGCCGAACCATTGCTGAGCCCTTCGAGAATGTCGACGTCCAGCCCGTCGAATTTGAGCTTGCGCGTCATCGAATTATGGAAACTGAACGCGACCTGAATGTACGGCAGCAGATTCGTCGCGCGTTCGGGCTGAAGATCGGCGACCATGCTCGAGAACGGCACGTGCGAATGCGAACATCCGGCGCGGATCTCGTCCTTCACGCGGTCGATCAGGGCAGGCCATTGCATGTCGGGCGACAGCTCGACGCATACCGGCAGCATGTTCACGAGCATGCCGATCGTGTTCTGAATCCCCTGGACGTCTCGATTAGCGACGGCCGTGCCGACGATCTGGCGTGTATTGCCCGAGCGCGCGGCAACCACGGATGCAAACACCGAGAACATCGTCTCGAACAGCGTTGCCTTGCGCTGCGCCGCGTAATGCTTCAGGCGCGTGGCCAGCGCGGCGGGGAACGGCACCGATACCGAACTGCCAACGAAATCGAGATTCGCGACCGGCGCGCCGGCGCGCGGGAACGGCGAATGGCCGTAAGGGGACCATGTCCGCAGGCGTTCCCGCCAGTACGCGCGTCCCGCGAGGCCGGCCGTCGATTCGAGCCACGCACGTTCGAACTCGCAATAGTCGATGAACTGAATGACCGGCTCGAGCGGCGCAAGGTCCTGCCTGCCACGCTCCGCGTTGTAGAAGTGACTCAATTCGCGCAGGAACAAACGAAACGACCAGCCATCGTGAATCAGGTGGTGCTCGATGTGCAGCAGCGCATGATCATGCTCGCTGCGCTTGAACAGAACCCAGCGCACCAGCGGCAGCGTGCCGACGTCGATCTTGGCGCCCGTTTCTACCCTGATCAGCGATTCGATGTACGCGTCGCGCGCGTGCTCGGCCGTCTTCGACATGTCGACGACTGGCACCGTGACGGGCCATGCGGGTTCGATGCGCTGCACCGGCTCGCCGTCGTGCTCGACGAATACCGTCGACAGGCTCTGATGGCGCTGAACGAGCCGCCCGAGCGCACGCTCGAGCGCGCCGATGTCGAGAGCGCCGCGCAGGTTGAGGACCGCCTGGAAGTTGTACGCGATGCTGTCCGGCACCAGCATCTCGAGAAACCACGCCTGCTCCTGCGACATCGACAGCCGCGCCTCCGTTCCCGCCGGGTAGCTGCGGCCGGCGGATTCGCTCAACCGATCAAGGACATTGCCCGTCTCATCGAAATGTTTGCTCACGACCACTCCCTTGTTTTCTCGTTGCTGAAAATTGGCATGCGACCGTACTCGATCGACATGCCTGAAAGTCCGAATCACAATGGAAGAAGAACACGGGACATGGCCGTCTCACAACCTGCGAAATTTCACTGTCAATTTCCACAGCGAAATTTCACAGATGCTGTGCAAAACACGTTCGTATAACTTGGTTCGCATTTCAAAACAGGCAAGGAATCGATATGCGCGAACAGAATACGGGCGTGTTGAGGAAGTTCCGGATAGACGCCGTACTCAAGGCCGATCTCGACCCGCTGTACCGGAAGAACAACTGGCGCGGGCTACTGGGCTGGATGGGCGACCTTGCGACGATCGCCGGCGCGATCTGGATGACAAGGCTGACGCCGTACGCGTATCCGCTGACCGTGCTGATCGTCGGATCCCGCCAGCGCGCACTCGCGTCGCTATTGCACGAAGCGGCGCATCTGACACTCGCACGCAATGGCCGCTTGAATCGTTTCATCGGCGAATATCTTTCCGGTCTCCCGGTTTTTCAGGATTTCGAATCGTATCGCCAGTCTCACGTCATGTCGCATCACCGGTTTCTCGGCGATCCGACGCGCGATCCGGACTACATCTACTATATCGACTCGGGCCTTCAGCGCGCCGAGGATCGATTCGAGTTCTGCTTCGGCCACGTGCTTCGTACCCTGATGTTGCTGAACGTGTTCAGCTACGCCAACTACCTCGTCCGTCATCGCGTTGCGTCGCTGCTCAAATCGCGGCGTGGCGCGATAAAGCTGATCCTGGTCCATGCCTTCCTGTTAGCAGTCCTTGGCATTGCCACGAACCCCGCAGGGTACCTGCTCTTCTGGCTGATTCCGTACCTGACGTCGTTCCAGGTCATCGGGTGGCTATCCGAGGTATCCGAGCACTTCGGCCTGTTCGGCAGGGAAACCGACGAATTGCTGATGACCCGCAACCGATTTCCGTCATGGTGGGAACGCTGGTTCATCGGCATGCATGGCGACAATCTACACCTCACGCATCATCTTCTCGCGGCCATCCCGTACTGGAACCTGCCTGCGGCCCACCGAATCCTGATGCGGGACGAACACTATGCGCGCGCCAACGCCCGCACCGGCGGAATCGTGTCGCGCGGAAGCCACCCGCTGTCGGTAATGGAACAGATCCTCGAAGGCTACAAGGCACCGGCCACCCCGTCTCACGCACCGCAGTCGAACTCATGAGCGTACGTGTAATCGTCCTCGTCGCCCGCATCGCCGCGGCCATGTCCACGCGGTCCTGCCGACAGGATCGACCGATCATGGCGGCACGCATGCGATCCCGTCGTGGTTTGCGCGCGCGGCAGCGTCGTTAGTCGAGAAGTCCGTCGGGCACCTGGCACGCGATTTCAGTCGCGATGCGGCACGAACACGGTGCCGTGTCGGTACCGCACGCTCGGCGAGCGGCTCGCGCCGCGAGTATCGGATCGACCATGTACGCCCGCCGGCGGCGCATCACGTCGGCCTGCGCGAGGTCGGCCCTCCGGTGCCCGGCGGGCGTTTCAAAACAAAGAGACCATCCGCGAGCGCCGATGTACGCGACGCGCGTCAAGATCCCCTCCGGCAATCGCGCTCCGCCGCGCCCATCGCCTCGCCGATCACGCTCGCTTCACTCCCCGCTGCGCGCCGTATCGAAGTGCAATAACTGACAGTTTCTCGTCCGGGCGCTTTTCATTAGATTGGCGACACGATCCCTGCAAAGCCCGCGCCCCGACATGACTCTCACCGACAGCGAAGCACAGCACACGACGACCGCCGCGTACCGGGACATCGCCGAACGCCATGCGCGTTCCGCCCCTTGCGGCGCCTTCCATCGCGACGCATGGGATGCCTTGTCGGACGCGGGACTGTGGCGCCTGCCGGTACCGCGCGAACTCGGCGGCGCGGGCGGCACGTGGCACGACTTCGTCGATGCCTTCGAAGCGGTCGCCGCGGCGCTGCGCTCCGTCGGCTTCGCAATGGCGCTCGCCAATCAGGCGACGCTGATTCGCGCGATCGCCGCATACGGTTCCGACGCGCAGCGCACACGGCATCTGCCGTCGCTGCTGTCCGGCGCCATCGGCGCCACGGCGATCTCCGAGAAAGGTACCGGCACCGAAGTGCGCGCGCTCGAAACGTGCCTCGTTCGCGACGGCGACCACTACCGGCTCGACGGCCACAAGTACAACATCAGCCACGCGCCCGAAGCGCGCCTGATGATGATCGTCGCGACGCTGACCGGCGACGGCAAGCCGGCCACCGCGCTGGTGCTGATCGATCCCGAACGCGCGGGCGTGCGGCGCAGCGCCCCGCAGGCGACGTTCGGCGTCGCGGATCTTCCGATCGGCGATCTCGCGCTGTCCGGCGTGCGCGTCGACGCCGACGAACTGCTCGGCACGCCCGGCGACGGGCTGCGCCTGCTGATGGACATCGCGTCGATGAATCGCGCGCTGTTCGGCCTGCTGTGCGCGAACGTCACCCAGCCGTTTCTCGCCGACGCGCTCGCGCATGCCAGCGGCCGCAAGACGCTCGGCGTCGCGCTGGACGCCCATCAGCACGTGCAGCGCCGGCTGGTGGACGTCCAGGTCGGCATCGAACGCACGCGCTGGACGGCGCGCGCGGCGCTCGATCAACTCGTCGGGCAACGTCCCGAGGCGCTCGCGAACTGTTCGATCGCGAAGCTCGCGGGCGCGCGCGATCTCGCGCAGGCCGCGCTGCACCTGCTCGCGATTCACGGCAGCGACGGCTACCGGCGCGGCCCGCTCGCCACCTTCGTCGCCGACGCGCTGGCGATGGGCTCGGCCGGCGGCACCGAGGAAATGCATTACCGCAACATCTTCAGCCAGATGCAACGACGCGCGGCCGCCACGGCGCGCGCGGCGTGAGCGTTCACCCTTCCATCCCCCTTCAGGAGCTGCCCTTGACTATCCAGACTGGCCTGCGCGCCCGCGCCACTCACCGCGTCGACACGATTTCGCTCGCCGATCAATGGGGAGGCGAAGCGCACGCGCTCGCGAGCCCGATCATGATCATCTTCATCGAACAGACCTGCATGCAGGCGACCGACCATCTGCTGCCGGCCGGGCAGATGACGGTCGGCTACAACTTCGAGATCAAGCATCTCGCGCCGACGCCGCCCGAATGGGAGGTGACGGTCGACGCCGAACTGATCGAGGTCGACGGCCGCATGATGACGTACCGGGTCGAGGTGCGCGACGCGGTGGGCGTCGTCGGCGAAGGCGTGCATACGCGCTGCGCCGTCAGCCGCGACGGCTTCCACCGCCGCCTGGACGAGCGGCGCGACAGCGCGGCGCTCGTGCGCTGACGAGCCGGAGCCTGACCATGATTCCGCTTCCGCTGCAGGGTCTCCGGCTGCCGGTGATTGCGTCTCCGATGCTGATCGCGAGCTATCCCGAGATGGTGCTCGCCCAGTGCAGGAGCGGGATCGTCGGCGCATTTCCGGCGCTCAACGCGCGGCTCAGCGCGCAGCTCGGCGACTGGATCGACACGATCGACGGCACGCTGCGCGCGTACCGGGAGGCCGATCCCGATGCGCCGGTCGGCCCGTACGCGGTCAACCATATCTGCCATCCGTCGAATCCGCGCGTCGAACAGGATCTGCGCATCTGCATCGAGCGCCGCGTGCCGCTGATGATCACGAGCCTGCGCGCGCCGTCGCGCGACGTCGTCGACGCGATCCACGCCTATGGCGGGATCGTGCTGCACGACGTCACGACGGTGCGACATGCGCAGAAGGCGCTGGAAGCCGGCGTCGACGGCCTCGTCCTCGTCGCGGCGGGCGCGGGCGGCCACGCCGGCACGCTGTCGCCGTTCGCGCTGGTCACGGAAGTGCGGCGCTTCTACGACGGCTTCATCGCACTGTCCGGCGCGATCGCGACGGGCGACGCGATCGCCGCCGCGCGCGCGCTCGGCGCCGACTTCGCGTACATCGGCACGCGCTTCCTGGCGTCGCACGAAGCCAACGTGGTGCAGCGCTACAAGGACACGATCGTCGAAGCCAGCGCTGCCGACATCGTCTACACCGATGCATTCACCGGCGTCCACGGCAACTACCTGCGCCAGAGCATCGAGGCGGCCGGGCTCGACGCGCGCCGGCTCGCACGGGTCGACGGCGCGCAGCTCGATTTCTCGCCGGACGGCGGCGCGAAGCAGTGGCGCGACATCTGGGGGGCCGGCCAGGGCGTCGGCGCGATGGACGCGGTGCTCAGCGTGGCCGACATCGTCGAACGCCTCGCGGCCGAATACGCGCGCGCCGTCGCACGCATGCAGCCGGGCGCGGCGGCGCACGTCGCCGCGCACCGGCCGGCCGTTTCCCCCGCTTCACGGATCGACACGCCATGACGCCGACCGAACTTGCCGCGCCGTCGTCCGTCGACGATGCGATCGCACGACGCCGCGCGCGGATCGACGTGATCGACGACCAGCTTCTCGAACTGATCGGCCAGCGCATCGCTCACGCAACCGAGATCGGTCATCTCAAGCGGCATGCGGGGCTCGCGGTGCGGCAGCCCGCCCGCGAAGCGTCGATCGTGGCCGAGCTGTGCACGCGCGCGCCGTGGGGGCTGCGCGACCGCGACCTGCGCGCCATCTGGCAGACGCTGTTCAGCGCGAGCCGTGACGCGCAAGCGCTGCCGTCCGTCGCGTTCCTCGGCCCGTCGGGCACCTACACCGAAACCGCGATGCTGCGTCATTTCGGCGAATTCGCCCGCGGGCAGGCGCACGAGACGATCGACGCCGTATTCGACGCGCTCGCGCGCGGCGACGCGGAATGCGCGGTCGTACCGATCGAGAATTCGTCCGAAGGCGCCGTGACCCGCACGCTCGACCTGCTGATCGCGCAGGCGGCGAGCGTCACGGGCGAGATCGAACTGCCGGTCGCGCACTGCCTGCTGAGCGCCAGCGGATCGCTCGCCGGCGTCGACAGCGTGGTCGGCCATCCGCAGGCGCTCGCGCAATGCCGCGAGTGGCTCGACGCGCATGCGCCCGGCCTGCGCCGCATCCCGGTGTCCAGCAACGCGGTGGCCGCGCGCGAGGCGGCGCACCTGTATGACTGCGCGGCGATCGCCGGTGAGCCCGCGGCCGCGCTTTACGGACTGCGAATCGTTGCCAGCGCGATCCAGGATCACCCGGACAACCACACGCGCTTCGTGATCGTCGGTGGCCAGGCGCCCGCGCCGACCGGCCACGACCGCACGAGCATCGTGCTGCGGCCGACCGATGCGCCCGACGCGCTCGCGCGCGTATTCGACGCGCTCGCCCGACACCGCGCCCCGCTGCTGTGGGTCGGCGTGCGCCCGGCACGCGGCGCCGGCCATGCGTATCGGTACTGCATCGATTTCGGCGGGCACCTGCTCGATCCGAACGTGCGCGCGGCGCTCGACGAGATGGCGCTCGCCGCGTCCGAGCTGCGCGTTCTCGGCGCCTATCCGCGAGCCGCGGGTTGTCCCGACCGGCACGCCGACGGCCCGGCCGCATCATGACGACGGCGCCCGCTTCGTCCCGCGTCGCCGCCCGGCTGCTCGCGATTCGCGACGGTCGCGACGATCGCCTGCTCGTGCTGTGCGGCATCGCCGCGGCGGACTGCCTGTCGCTCGCCGCCGGGCGATGGCTGCGCGCGTTGCGCGCCGAATACGACGACGAACTGGAGCTGCTGCCGTTCGTGCGCGGCACACCCGACGCCGCCGGCACCGCGTGCCTGCTGCGGCGCTGCGAGCGCCTCCGGCTTCCCGCGGTGGCGATCGGCGACAGCCTGGCGACCGCCTATGGCCGCTGGCGCGCATGCCTGCCCGCGGCGCCGCTGACCTGGCGAGTGCTCGAGACGTCCGCCGCACGGGCCGCGACGCCGCTGCCCGGCGGCCTCCTGGCGCGCTGGCCGGTACGCCCGGCCGAGCCGGTCGACTGGCCGCGCTCACGCCGCGTCGTTGCGGATCTCGGCGTGGCGTCGCCGGCACTCGGCGCGCGAATCGGCGCGCTCGCCGACGCACTGTGCGACGGCACGCTCGTCATCGCCGGCATTGCGCTGGACACGGCTCCGGGCGCGCCTCACACCTTCGTCACCGATGCGCTGGACCCGCTCGCCAACTACGTCCGGATGCAGCGCATCGCCGCCGTGACCCGCCGCGCGCCGTCGCTTCGGAGCCGCCTGTGAGCCCGCGCCCGCAAGCCGGCCCGATGCGCATCGCGCTCGTCGGCATGCCCGGTGCCGGCAAGACGACCGTCGGCAGCGCACTGGCCCGCGCACTCGCGCTGCCGTTCGTCGACGCTGACCGGGAACTCGAACGCCGCTTCGGCGCGCCCGTCGCCGCGCAATTCCATGCGGGCGACTTCCGCGCACGCGAAGCCGACGTCATCGACGCGCTGACCCGCGGGCCGGCGCTCGTGCTCGCGACCGGCGGCGGCGCCGTGCTGCGCGACGACACGCGCGCCCGGCTCGGCCAGCGCTGTTTCGTGATCCATCTCGCGAGCGATCTCGACACCCTGTGGCACCGCACGCGCGGCGACGCGTCCCGCCCGCTGCTGAACGTCGCCGACCCGCGCGCGGCGCTCGCCGCGCTGCACGACACGCGCGAATCGCTGTACCGCGCGTGCGCGCACTGCCGCATCGATACCTCCGGCCAGTCCGTCGCACAAACGCTCGCGGCCGCGCTCGACGCACTCGCCATCGCGTAACCCGCGCGCCTCTGTCCTTCCCTTTCCGCTTTTCGACGATGCCGGCCGCCGGTGCGGCCGACTGCCATTTCTACCAGTTGCCGACCGTCGAATAATATCTAAAGATATATTTTTAGATACAGACCGTTCGCCTTCACGCGACAGGAAATCGACCATGCCCCTCCTCATCGACCGAGCGTGCGGCGCGCGCCGCCTGGTTCCCGCGCTCGCCGCGCTCGCGATCGCCGGCTGCGCCCCGTTCGGCCCGCAACGCCCGGCGGCGTGGATCACGCCCGTCGAGCAACTCGATGCGGGCGCCGCGATTCGCTCCGCCGGCGCCGGCTCGCCGACGATCATCGAACGCTGGTGGACCGCGTTCGGCGACGCGCAGCTGGATCGCCTCGTCGACGATGCGCTGGCCGGCGCACCGACGCTGCAGGCGCAGCGCGAACGTGTCGCGCAGGCGCTGGCCGACGCCGACGTCGAAAACGCCGCGCTGCTACCGCAGCTCGGCGCGACGGCGAGCGCGGTGCCGACGCGCCTGCCGGGCAGCTATCGGACGCCGCCGCCCGCGGCCGGACACTGGCAGGTCGACGCGCAGGCGCTCCTCGGTGCGTCGTGGGATCTCGACATCGCCGGCCGGCAGCACGCGCTGGCGCGCGCCGCCGCGCTGCGCGCGGATCAGCAGCGCGCGCTCGAGCATGCGGCCGCCGTGTCGCTGCAGGCGGCGATCGTCGAAACGTACCTGCAGCTCGCGCTCGAACAGCAACTGCTCGCGATCGCGCGCGATACGCTGCAGCAGCACAGCTATCTGCTGCGCCTCACGTCGCAGCGCGCCGACGCCGGCCTCGACATGCAGGTGGCCGTGCTCAGGGCGAGCGAACCCATTCCGCACGCGCAGGCCGACATCGACACGCATGCGGCTGCCTCGGCCCGGCTGCGCCACCGGCTCGCCGCGCTCGTCGGTCGGGGGCCCGGTTACGCCGACGCGCTGACGCCCGCCGGGCCGCCGGCGGCGGCGTTGCCGATGCCGGCCGTCCTGCCCGCGGCGCTGATCGGCCGCCGGCCGGACGTCCTGGCCGCGCGCTACCGGGTCGAAGCCGAAGCGGCGAACATCGATGCCGCGCGCGCCGCGTTCTATCCGGATGTCAATCTGCTGGCCTTCGCCGGCGTGCAGAGCTTCGGGTTCCGCGCGCTGTTCCACGGCAACAACGGCACCCTCGGCGCGGGCCCCGCGATCACGCTGCCGATTTTCGAGGGCGGGCGCCTGCGCGCCGGCCTGCGCGCGCAAACCGCCGCCTACAACGCCGCCGTCGCGACGTACGACGACACGGTCGTCAACGCGCTCGCGCAGGTCAGCGACACCCTCGTCCAGATCGACACGCTCGGCCGGCAGCGGGCGCTTCAGCGCGAAGCGCTGGCGCGCGCGCAACGGACCTACACCATCGAAACGCAGCGCTACCGCAAAGGCATTTCCGGCTATCTCGACGTCCTGCTCGCCGAAGGCCGGCTGCTCGAGGATCGCGCATCGGTCGCCCGCGCGGATGCGTCGTTCGCGATCGAGCACGCCCGCCTGATCGCCGCGCTCGGCGGCGCCACTTCCACTGGAGTCGCACAATGAACCGTCCCGAATCCCCCGCCGCCGAGCCCTCGCTGCAACGCGCGCGCCGGCGCTACTTCCGCTGGTTCTTCATCGCGCTCGCCGGCGCGGCCGGCCTCGCCGCCGCCGCGTGGGCTACCACGCGCGGCACCGAGACGACCGACGACGCATACGTGTCCGGCGACGTCGTCCAGATCTCGCCGCAGATCGGCGGCACCGTCGACGCCGTGCGCGTGCAGAACGCCGACTGGGTCCGGCCCGGCGACCTGCTGTTCAGCGTCGACAAGACCGATGCGCGGCTCGCGCTGGACGAAGCGGTCGCGCAACTTGCGCACGCGGTGCGCCAATACCGCACCGCGCATGCGGACGTGGTGCGCGAGGAAGCGCAGATCCGGGTGCGGCGCACCGAATGGGCCAAGGCGAACGACGACCTGCAGCGCCGGCTGAGCCTCGCGCAAGACGGTGGCGTGTCGCGCGAGGATCTTCGCCATGCACGCGACGCGATGGACGGCGCGGCAGCCGCGCTGAACGCGCAGCAGGCCGCCTACGACGCGACGCTCGCGCGCACCGACGGCACGTCGATCGACACGAATCCGCTCGTGCGCGCGGCGGCGGCCCGCGTTCGCAGCGCGGCGCTCGCGCTGCGCCGCACCGAAATACACGCGCCGCTCGGCGGGCTCGTCACGCGCCGGGCCGTGCAGGTCGGCCAGCACGTGTCGCCCGGCACGCCGTCGCTGGCGCTCGTGCCGCTCGATCACGTGTGGGTCGAGGCCAACTTCAAGGAATCGCAACTGCGCGGCATGCGCGCCGGGCAGCCGGTCGAGCTGTTCTCGGACCTGTACGGCAGCGACGTGGTGTTCCACGGGCGCGTCGTCGGGCTCGAAGCCGGCACCGGCGCCGCCTTCGCGGCCGTGCCCGCGCAGAACGCGACCGGCAACTGGATCAAGGTCGTCCAGCGCGTGCCGGTCCGGATCGCGCTCGATCCCGCCGAGCTGCGCGCGCACCCGCTGCGTATCGGCCTGTCGATGACGGCCTCGGTGCCGGTCGATCGCGGCCCCGGCACCGCGTCGGCGTCGCCGCCCGCCCGTGCGCCAGAAGCGCGCCGGTCGATCGACGCCACGTCGATCTATCGTGAGGATGACGAAGCGGGCGACGCGCTCGTCGCCGAGACGATTCGCGCGAACAGCGGCGCCCGTCCGCTCGCGCCGGGAGCCTGACGATGCGCTTCTTCTCCAGGAACGCGGCGCCGAAACTGCCGCTGGAGCCGCTTGCCGGCATGCCGCTGGCGCTCGTCGCGATCGCGGTCAGCGTCGCGAATTTCATGCAGACGCTCGACCTGACGATCGCGAACGTCGCCGTCCCGACCATCGCGGGCGATCTCGGCGTCGCACCGGACATGGGCACGTGGATGCTGACCTCGTTCGCGACGCCGCTCGCGATCACGCTGCCGCTCACCGGCTGGCTCACGCAGCGCTTCGGCCAGGTGCGGCTGTTCCGCGTGTCGGTGCTGCTGTTCGTGGTCACATCGATCCTGTGCGGGATGGCGCCGAACTTCGAGTCGCTGCTGGTGTTTCGCGCGCTGCAGGGCGCCGCGTCGGGCCCGATCACCGCGCTGTCGCAGGCGCTGCTGATGGCGGTGTTCCCGTCGACGCGCCGCCACGTCGCGCTGGCCGTGTGGCAGACCACGACGTTCGTCGCGCCGGTGCTCGGGCCGATCGCCGGCGGCTGGATCACCGACAACCTGAGCTGGCCGTACATCTTCTACGTGAACGTGCCGCCGGGCGTACTCGTGCTCGGCGTGCTCGCACGGCTGCTGAAGGGGCGCGACAACGCGACGCGGCGGCTGCCGGTCGACGTCGTCGGGCTGCTGCTGCTCACCGCCGCGTTCGGGTCGTTCCAGTTGCTGCTCGATCGCGGCCAGAACCTCGACTGGTTCGCCTCCGACGAAATTCGCATGCTGGCGGTCGTGGGCATCGCGTCGTTCGTCGCGCTGGTCCTCTGGGAGCTGACTGACGACCATCCGATCGTCGACCTGCGGCTGTTCGCGGACCGCAACTTCACGACGAGCACGCTCGCGATCACGGTCGGCTTCGGGCTCTACTTCGGCGCGCTGGTGCTCGTGCCGCTGTGGCTGCAGACCCAGCAGGGATACACGGCCACCTGGGCCGGCATCGCCACCGCGCCGCTCGGCGTCGCCGGGATCGTGATCGCGCCGCTGCTCGGCCGCTTCCAGGGCCGCACCGATCCGCGCCTGCTCGCGACCGTCGCGCTCGTCGGCTGGGGCGCCGCGTCGTTCTGGCGCATGCATTTCAACAGCGACGTGACCCTCGGCGACATCGCCGCCAATTCGCTGCTGATGGGCGCCGCCACCGCGTTCTTCATCACGCCGCTCGTGTCGCTTTCGCTCGCCGGGCTGCCCCGCGAGCGGCTGCCCGCGGCATCCGGGCTGCAGAACGCGCTGCGCCGGATCGGCACGAGCGTCGCGACCTCGGTCGCGCCGACCTACTTCGAGCGTCGTTCCCGCGTGCACAACACCTATCTCGTCGACCACATCACGCCGTACGATTTCGCGTCCGCCGACTGGTTCGCGCGGCTCGATCACGCGGGGCTGTCGCCGTCCGGCGCACTCGCGTCGGTCTCGCATGCGATCGACGTCGAAGCGCACATGCTCGCGCTGAACGATTTCTCGTTCGGCTGCCTGCTGCTGTTCGGCGCGACGCTGCTGGCGGTCTGGTCGATCCGCTCCCGCCACGCGTGACGCGCGACGGAAAACATCCGGAAGCCGTCTCGCCCGGCAGGAGCGACTGACCGGCTAACCGGGCGGCGGGCGGCGCAAGCCCCTGCCGGACCGCATCGCCGTCATGGATGAATCGGCCTGGCGGGCCGCGCTCGACGGCACCGCGAATGAAAAAAGGGGCTGCGCGCCGATCGACACGGCGCGCAGCCCCTTCAACTGCGCCGCTTAACGCGGATCAACGCGGGTCGCTGGGCGCCGGCACGTAGCCGTCGGCGAGGATGCCGATCGTCCGCGCGGCCGGCTCGCGCAGGCGCTTGGCTGCCTGATAACCCTCCGACCG
This sequence comes from Burkholderia anthinoferrum, assembly GCF_002925705.1. Lineage (NCBI taxonomy): Bacteria > Pseudomonadati > Pseudomonadota > Betaproteobacteria > Burkholderiales > Burkholderiaceae > Burkholderia > Burkholderia anthinoferrum. The sequence goes on along the minus strand of NZ_LFZP01000049.1, from coordinate 45,741 downwards.
ATACCACTCGCGGGCGCGCTCCGCCGACTCGAATTCGAGCACGACGACGCGCTTGGGCGCCCAGTCTCCTTCCAGCGTCTCGACTTCGGCGCCGCGCACGAGGAAGCGCCCGCCGTACTCGGCCACCGTCGGCGCGCCGAGCCGGCGGTACGCCTGGTAAGCGTCGACGTCGTGCACGTCGATGTCGAATATCACGTACGCGCTCATGATCGCGCCTCCGCGGGCGCCGGCGCCGCCGCGTCGGCCGGCGCGAGCTGCACGAACACGCGGCCGTTCTCGATCTTCACCGGGTAGGTGTGCACGCACGTCGTCAGCGGCGCGCACAGCGCCATGCCGGTCCGCACGCTGAAGCGCCCCTGGTGCAGCGGGCATTCGATCTCGTCGTCGAGCAGGAAGCCGTCGCTCAATCGCGCGTCGCCATGCGTGCACTGGTTCTCGGTCGCGAAGATCTCGTCGCCGACCGCATACAGCGCGATGTCGCGGCCGCCCACCCAGACGCCGAGTATTCCGTCGGCGCGCACCGTTTCCGGCGCGACTGCATCGATCCATTCCGTAGTCACGTTCGGCACCTCGTTCAGATCGGGTAAATCAGCGAGTTCGGAATCATCTCGCTGTCGTAGACGCAGATGCGCGACTCGAAACGCAGCCCGTGCGGCGTCCGCAGGATGCGGTCCAGGTAGCGCCCGGTGTTGTACACGTCGCTCATCTGCTCGGTCTTCGTGCGCAGCACCGCGTAGTTCGTCTCCGCCTCGATCACCGTGTCGTCGAGATACGTGACGAGCGGCAGCCCGATCACGTGGCGCTGATAGTACGGATCGAAGAACAGCGTCTCCTTGATCCCGTAGACGCGATCCTTCAGCATGCCCTTGCTTTCGAAATCCATCACCGCCAGCGGCAGGTTGCGCTCGTGGTTCTCGCGCGGCACCACCGTGTACCGGCATTGCTCGATGAAGAATTCCGGCCACGCGTCCCAGTCGCCGCCGTCGAGCACGGCCGCATATCTCGCGTTGAGCTGGACGAGCGAATAGAAATCCTCGAAGGTCGCGCCGCCCGCGTGCGGCTCGGCGGCCGGCCGGGCCGTTCTTGTCGTGATCGTGCTCATTCAGGCCTCCATCACTTGGCGCCAGTACTGGTACATGCCGCGCACCAGCGTTTCGCTGACCATGTGTTCGGTCTGCTCGTCGATCTGCCGGCCGCCGAGCTCGTTGTAAACGTTGCCGTGCTGGATCTGCTCGAAGCTCTGCTGCACGCATTCGATGACCTCGCCGTCGTCCGCCGACACGAAGCCGGCCGGCCCGAACAGATTGGCCTGGCGCAGGCGGCGCCGCGTCATCTCCTCGGTGTCGGTCTCGAAACCGAAATGCGTCCACACGTAGTCGAACACGCCCGGGCCGATCGGCCGGATGCGCCGCGTCGACAGCGCATTGACCTGCTGCTGGATGATGACGCTCGGCATCAGCGTGAGCATCACGACGGTCGGATCGCCCCACCACGGTTCGTGCACGACGTCGAGGAAGCGGTCGTCGTGCAGCGTCATGCGTTCCTTGAAGCTCGTCACGTTGTGGGTCACTTCTCCGCCGCCGCCGCCGCTGCGGATCGACACCATCGCGCCGTGCCGGTGATGCGCATCGGTCACGAGCCGGGCGGGATTGTCCGCGCGCCACAGGCCGAAGTTGACGAACCAGGTGTGCAGCAGCCCCGCGTGATACGGATCCTTGATGTTCTCGACCATCAGCTTCCAGTTGCTCGGCACGCGCTGCCGCGTATAGCCGAGCACGGTCAGCTTCGGGCCGTGGAACAGGCGGTCGTAGTAAGGCAGGATGCGCGGGCCGAGGAAATCCTCGAACGATTCGACGTTCTCGTCGAACGACGCGAACACGGCGCCGCCGCGCGTCGACACGCGCAGGCGCCGCAGCGCATGCTTGCCCGGCTCGAAATCCGCCGGCATGCCGCCGTTGATCGTGCCGCCCTGACGCACGCCGCGCCGGAACGGCACGCCGATCAGGTTGCCCTTCAGGTCGTAGTTCCACTGGTGATACGGGCAGTGGAAATCCTTCGCCTTGCCCGAGCGCTCGCGGCAGAACTGCATGCCGCGGTGCGCGCACGCGTTTTCGAAGACGACGATCTCGCCATCCTCCGTGCGCGTCATCACGACGGATCGCTCGCCGACTTCCGTGCGCTGGAAATCGCCGGGAGACGGCACTTCGGCTTCGAGGCCGATGTAGCACCAGTGATTCGCATAGAACAGGCGCTCGAGTTCCCGCTGGTACAGCGCTTCACTCGTATACGCCTCGTATGGCGTGCGGCTGGCGCCGTCGCCTTTCCAGTCGAGCGCGCGGGCGATGTCGATGGGTGAGTTCAAGAGAGCTCCTTTCATTCAGTAAGAAACGGCCTGCCTCGCGACGGCGGCACCGTGCGCGATGAAGCCGGCTGGCGAACGCCGCCGCGCAACCGCCGCGGCAGCCAACTGCTCGATGAGTTCGGCCGTGTGATCCCAGCCGAGACATGCGTCGGTAATGCTTTGGCCGAACACCGGCGGCGTGCCCGGCACCAGGTCCTGCCGCCCCTCGACGAGAAACGACTCGATCATCACGCCCACGATCGCGCGTTCGCCGCGATGCAGTTGCGCGGCGAGGTTGCCGCAGACGTCGATCTGCGCGCGGGTCTGCTTGCCGCTGTTGCCATGGCTCGCGTCGATCACGACGTACGGGGGAAGATGCGCGTCGCGCAGCGCGGCGCAGGCGGCCGCGACGCTGGCGGCGTCGTAGTTCGGGGTCTTGCCGCCGCGCAGGACGATATGCGTGTCGGGATTGCCGGACGTGGTCGCGATTTCCACGCTGCCGGAAACGGAGGGCCTCAGGTAACTGTGCGACACGCGCGACGCGCGGATCGCGTCGATCGCGACCTTCACGTTGCCGTCGGTGCCGTTCTTGAAGCCGATCGGCAGGTCGAGCCCCGAGGCCGCCTGGCGATGGATCTGCGATTCGGTCGTCCGCGCGCCGATCGCGCCCCAGGACACGAGGTCGTCGAGATACGGCGCGGTCATCGGATCGAGAAATTCGGTCGCGGCCGGCAAGCCCAGCGCATTGATGCCGAGCAGCACCTTGCGCGCGACGCGCAAGCCGTCCTCGATCCGGAAGCTGCCGTCGAGATACGGGTCGTTCACGAGCCCTTTCCAGCCGACCGTGGTGCGCGGCTTTTCGAAATAGACGCGCATCACGATCTCGAGCACATCGGCGTACCGCTCGCGCAGTGGCGCGAGCCGGCGCGCGAACGCCAGCGCGGCGTCCGCATCGTGGATCGAACACGGGCCGACGATCAGCGCAAGCCGGTCGTCCTCGCCCGCGATGATGCGCGCCAATGCGCGCCGCGCATCGCCGATCGACCGTGCCAGGCCGGGATCGCACGGCAACTCGGTGCGCAACCGCTGCGCACTGATCACCGCCACGCCTTGCGTCAACGCTGCCTCAACGGGTTTTTCCATTTAACGCTCCACTCTCGCTGATCGGATGCCGATTTACGGAGGCAATTAGAGCGCGGTCAAATCCCCGGTGATACTGTCATTTATCTCAGAAGCATTTCACATGGTGGATATCTGTGATTTCCGACAGTATTCCGATATGCGGATCACGTCTAACTTAACTCCTGACAAAACACGTTCTCACCTGCTGTTCTGCCAAGGAGCCTCGCAATGACAAGAAAATATTTTGAAACGCGAATCGACGTGAAGTATCGGGAAACGGACGCGATGGGCCATGTGAGCAGCCCCGTCTATTACGACTATCTGCAGCACGCGTACCTGACCTACATGCACGATCTGCTCGAGCTGCCCTATTCGGAAAAGCTGCCGCACATCATGGTCAAGACCTCGTGCGAATATCTGAAGCCCGCGCAGTACGGCGATACGATCACGGTCCGCAGCAGCGTCACGCGCTTCGGATCGAAGAGCTTCGAACTGGAATACCTGATGGTGCGCGACGGGCAGGCGGACGCCGACGATTCGGCCGACGATCATGCGGTGGTTGCGCGGGCCGTATCCACGCACGTGATGTTCGACTACGGCAGCAAGACCACGGTGCCGGTGCCGGAAGAGTTCAGGACGCGCGTGCTGTCGTTCCAGGGCGCGATCTGATGCCGCAGCCGGGGGGCCACGAACGGCCACCCCGGCGCCGTTCAAGCAAACACGATCAGGCCCATCAACACGGCTTTCACGACCGCATTGGTCTTGTTGGACGCGTTGAGCTTGACGATCGATCTCGAGATGTGGAAATTGATCGTCCGCTCGGTCAGGCCGAGAATGATGCCGATCTCATACGCGGTCTTCCCCTCCGCCGCCCATCGCAATACCTCGCATTCGCGCATGCTCAACGCGACATCCACGGGAGCCTCTATATTCGCCGCACACTGAATCATTCGTTTCTCCATCCAGAATAAGACGCCAATGTTTCAGATTCATTTCCGCCGCTCATCTCGATTCACATGCCCCTCGGATTGGATGTTTATTATTTAAAGGCGTCACGAATATTCGGCGAATTCAAAAGCAACGATCTTCCCACCCATTATCTCCGGTGTTGTCACAATGGAATCGAGCATACCGAATCGATTTACGCTTCGGAAGATGCACGAGACGCAATGTATCAATGACGTTGACGCACGCCACCAGAGTTGCACGACACGTCATATCGAAACGGCCGCACGACTGGCGGGCGCGATCGCATCGGCCACGCGCGGCGCGCAGATACTGCGCACGCAATCGCGCAGCCAGCGATGCGCGGGGTCGCGATCGAAACGCGGGTGCCAGATCTGCGAGACGGTCAGGTCCGCGATCGGCAACGGCAGCGTGAAGCTGTACATGCCGGCGCGGGACCGCTCGGTCTGCCGCTCCGGCACGCTGGCGACGAAGTCCGAGCTGCGCGCGAGCGACAGCGCGGTCGGGAAGCTCGATACGACGGTGGTCACCGAGCGCACGATGCCGAGGGAATCGAGCAGCGTATCGATCGGGCCGTTGAACTGCCCGCGGCGCGACACGCCCACTTGCGGGAACGACGCGAAGCGTTGCGGCGTGATTTCGCCGGTCGCCAGCGGATGATCCGCGCGGACCACGCCGATGAAGCGGTCGCGAAACAGCGCCTGCACGCGCAGTTCCGGGCCGGCCTGGCCGATCACGCCGACTTCGAGATCGATGTCGCCGTTGCGCAGCGCATCGACATGCTTGTTGGGTTTCGGCGCGAAGCGCAGCCGCACGTCGGGCGCGACGCGCGACGCGTGTTCGAGCAGCGCCGGCGCGAAGGTCTCGACGAAGGCCTCGTTCGCGCGAATCGAGAACGTGCGCTTGAGCGTACGCATGTCGACCCGCTCGCACGGGCACATGACCGAATGCGCCTCCACGACGAGCGCATGCACCCTGTCGCGCAACTCGAGCGCACGCGGCGTCGGCACGAGATCGCGCCCGGCCCGCACCAGCAACGGATCGCCCGTCATCACCCGCAGTCGCGCGAGCGACCGGCTGAGTGCGGACGGACTGAGGCCGAGCGCGTTGGCCGCGCCCACGACGCTGTTCTCGGACAACAACGCGTCCAGAACGACGAGAAGATTGAGGTCGATGGAAGTCGCCATGTTGCGCTCTTGCTGTACTGTCGGGACCGGCCGGCCGATGGGCCAGCGGCATCGTGCCTCGGGCGTATGTGCTCCGTGATTCGCGATAGACCGGAAATCGGCAGTCGCGCCGCCGAGCCCGACGCACGATCGTGCGTCCGCCGAAATGGCGGGCAGTGAATGGCGGGGAGTATTCGTGCCGCTGAGAAAAATCCGCTGCGGATTTATTGCACTTGTGAACGATTGTGCACCGCGTTGCAATAAATCGCAACCCGACACGATGCGTATCAGGTTTAAATGAAACGATGAACGCGAATGAACAATAAAACAAAACCGATTCGATTGCGTCGCGCCGCGCATCGCGCACGCAAGCAGGCCGGTGAAGCAAGGCCTGCCTCGGCGGAGCCCGCGCGAGCCTTGACAGGCGCTGCGCGGCCGGCCGGCACGGCGTGCGCGCAAAGCACCGCACGGTCCGCTCATCGCGATCGAATAACAGAACTTTTAGACTCTTCTATTGACTTTCTCGACAATATTCCGTCTTGGCTCGCATACGTTTCACGAAACAAATCCCGATCAACCGATTTTGCGAAAATCTTCCGGCGATTCGAGAAAACCGGCTGGAGTGTCCGCCGCGCCCGTTTTGCGACTCGATCGGCATTTCACCGGAGTTCGGTGATGTTTCGTCCGACTCGCCCGGCTGGAATGTCCACCGTTGTCAAAACCGCGCTTCAATCTGCTCGGTCCGGCCGCGCATGCAATCGGCGCTGCACTCGCCCATACCTCGCTGCTGCAGCTTGCCCGTGCGCTCTCCCGCGAACCGTCCGCCCCAGGGTGAACGATTCCGCTGTGGCCTCGCCCGCGCCGCAAACAACAGGAATCCTCATGAAATTCGTCGACGCCGGATTACCCGGCGTCCGTCGCGATTCATGCTCGGCGATCACGGAGGCTTGCCGGGCCACCCGGCGCCATCGGCGCTTGCCGGCGGACGTGCGAAACGACGGCGCGACGATGTGCGCTCGACCCATCGCCGCTCGCGGGCGAACCGCCGGTCAGTCGTCGTGCTTGTGGCGCTTTTTGTTCTTGTGCTTGTTGCCGTGGTAATGATCGCTGGAACGCGAGTTGTTGCGCGACACGTGGCCGCCCAGCGCCGCACCTGCGCCGCCGCCCACGGCAGCGCCGACGAGGCTGCCGGCCGTGCCGCCCATCGCGTTGCCCGCAGCGGCGCCGGCGCCGCCGCCCAGAGCGCCGCCGACGACCGCGCCCGTGCGTTCCCGCTTGTTCGACGTCACCGCACCGCCTGCGCCACCGCCCACGGCCCCGCCGATGATCGCCCCCGTGCTCCCGCCGACCGCGTTGCCGACCGCCGCGCCGGCGACGCCACCCAGCGCGCCGCCCAGTGCGTTATTCGTGTCGCCTGCCACGGCAGGCAGCGACGCCACCGCAGTCGCACCGACCACCACTGCCATCCCGGCCAATTTCTTCAGCATTTTTTTGCCCCTTCCGCTTGATGAGATATCGGTGCGCGAATCTAGCACCTTTCCGCTAAGCCCATCGTAATGAAGCGTTAAATCGGGTGTTTTTTCTGACCGGGATCGCCGCGACGGCGCATCCCGTCGGCACGTTCGCCCCCTGCCACGACGCGACGGACGCTTCGTATCGCAGCCCCGGCCTCTCCCGCCGCGTCGGTCCTTCCCGCGCCCACGATCCTGCATTACCATCGTGCGTCCGCCGCGCCTGCCCGCTTCCGGCTGGCGAGCCCAGCCACCTCCCCGTTCCCGCAACCGATGCTTGCCCTCATCATCCTCGCCGGCCTCTGGGCCGGCCTCCAGAACGCCCTCGCGGGCGGCGGCTCGTTCATCACGCTGCCCGCGCTGATCGTGTCGGGGATGTCACCGCTCGCGGCCAACATCACGTCGACGGTCGCGCTGTTTCCCGGCCAGGTCACGACGGGCTGGGCGAGCCGGAACATGGTGAGCGGCGTCGGCAGGCTGCCGTTTCGCGCACTGTTCGCGATCAGCGTGGCCGGCGGCGCGCTCGGCGGCCTGCTGCTGCTCAAGACGCCGTCGTCGATCTTCTCGCACCTGGTGCCGTGGCTCGTGCTGTTCGCGACGGTCGTGTTCGCGTGGGGCAGTTTCTTCCGCAAACCGGGCGCGGGCGCGCAACATCTCGGCCCCGTCGCGGCCGGGGTCTCGCAGTTCCTGATCGCGGTCTACGGCGGCTACTTCGGCGGCGGCATCGGGTTCCTGATGATGGCCGCGCTGACGATGGCCGGCCTGCCGCCGCGCCACGCGATGTCGACGAAGAATGCGCTCGCGGGCGTGATGAACGCATCGGCCGTCGTGCTGTTCGTGACGTCGCCCGAACTGCACTGGCGGGCGGCGATCGCGCTCGGTGCGGGCGCGATCGTCGGCGGCCTGCTCGGCGCGTGGGCGCTGCATCGCGTGAACGAACGCGTGCTGCGCATCGCGATCGTCTGCATCGGCGCGCTGCTGACCGTCGGGTTGTTCGTCAAACCGATCTGACGCACGCCCGTTGCCGCCGCGATCGCGGCACGCGACGCGCAAACCGCAACACGTCTTTCGCGATCCGGTGCCGAACCGGGTCGCGCTGCCAGGGCTTGTCGCCGTGCCGGAGTCGTAGGCGTTCAACCCGGATTCGCGCGTCCCGTGTCGGTTCGCGGTCCTGACGGCGCGCGCGAACGTCGCGGCGCATTGCTTGCGGCGAAGGCAGCCGTCGTTCGGGCCGGCCGCCGGCGTGAAGCATCGCAGGCCGGCGCAAGGCCGACCGGCGTTCGCACTCCGTTCAGCCGAACGGCCGCACGCCGATCAGCGGGCCGTGCAGGAACCGCGCGAACACGGCCCAGGCGACGAGTCCGGCCGCAACGGCCGCGACGTCGCCGGCCAGCCCGCCGGCCGGATAGCGGACACCGTCGCGGCGATCCCGCGCACGCGACACGACGAAATCGACGATCGACCACACGAAGAACGCGCCGAACAGCACGACTGCGTGCACGGTGCCGTTCACCAGCAGGTGCGCCACCGCCCAGACCATCACGCCGGCCAGCATCGGATGGCCGACGAGCGTCTTGATCCGGTTGCGCGGCACGTACGACGCGGCGATCAGCACGAACGCGACCGCGGTCAGCATGCCCGTCAGGTGGCGCACGCCGACCGGCGACACCCACAGCAGCGTCGCGCCCGCCCGGGCGATCCCGTACCCCCAGATGATCAGCGCGAAACCGACGATCGACGCGATCGCGTAACCGCCCTTCCAGGCCTTCTCGCCGATCCGCTCGATCGTCGCGGACCGCCAGCCGTCGGCGACGATCCGGATCGAGTGCACACCGAGGAAGATCGCTAAACCGAGAATCAGGACGAGCATCGGCTGTCTCCGTCTGGGATGGTGAGTGGGGAAGCGTTCCGCGCGGCGTACGGTGCGCCGTTCGCGGGGCCGGCGGCGAGGCCGGTGCGGGTCGCCAGGCACGGGCGCAACCCGCGCCGATCATAAACGCCGGGGCGGCCGTTGTGAAGCATGCAGGACGTGCGGTGCGTCAAGCTCGATGCATTCGTGCGCCGGATCGTGCGGGCGAGTCGGCACGCGCAGCGTGCGGGTGGGCCGCGACGGGCATACCTGAAATTCAGGAACGCGAAAATCGCGACGCCGTCGCTTCTCGTAACCGGTACTACGCCTGCTTGCGCTTCGCCGCAGGTTTCGGTGCCGGCGCGGGCGATGATTTCGATGCCGGTTTCGCTTTCTGCGCCGACACCGGTTTCGATGCGGATTTCGCCGCCGGCTTCGTTTTCTGTGCCGACGCGGGTTTCGTTGCCGGTTTCGTTGCCGGTTTCGTTGCCGGTTTCGTTGCCGGTTTCGTTGCCGGTTTCGACGCAGCCTTCGCAGCAGCTTTCGGCGCGGCCTTCGGCCCCGCCCCGGCTACCGTCTTCGACGCCGCCCTCGCCTTGCGCTTCGGCGGCCCGGCCAGCAGCGCCGCGCGATACGCGCCGCGGCACCAGTCGAACAGCGCGCCCGCATCCTCGAGCACGTCGGCCGGCGTTTCGTAATAGCCCTCGAGTGCGACGGTGCGCGTGGGCCGCGCATACGAGAACGGCCCCATCCCCGCCGCGACGAACGCCGGCCGGTTCACGTCGTCCACACGCAGGAACAGCGACCCGCGCGACAGGAAGCCGAACATCACGCCGTCGAGCCGCAACGCCGCACCGCTGAAGAACCGTGCAACGGTGACCGTGCCGAGCGGCGCAAGCCGATACGCGATTTCCTCACCGTGCGCCTTCTCCGCCTGCCAGCTCATGCGGACACCTCGCAGCGCCGCGTCCACGCATCGAACTCCGCCGCGTCGACACCCACGGCCGCCGCGCTCTCGCGAATCTGCCGCCACGTCGCGCGGTCGACCGGAATGCCGGCCGTGCCGCGCGCGGCGCGGCTCGCTTCTTCAGGTTCTCCAGGCATCCGCACCGGCGTATCGCCGGCCTGCGGCGACGCCTTCGCCCATGCAACGAATGCATCGGCTTCGCGTTCGGCATCGGCCGCGTCGAACGCGTTCGGATCGATCAGCACCGACAGCATCCCGTTGACGATCGCACTCGTCTTCTGCAGCGTATCGCCGTACGTCGTATGCCCGCCCACCAGCGCACCGCCGAAGATCTCGCACATCGCCGCGAGCGCATAGCCCTTGTGCAGCCCGAACGGCAGCAGCGCGCCGAACGGCTGCTCGTGCATCACGGCCGGATCGTCGGTCGGCTGGCCGCGATGGTCGATCAGCGACCCGGCCGGCACGCGCTTGCCCTGGTTGTAGGCGACGCGCGTCTTGCCGTACGCGATCGCGCTCGTCGCGAAATCGAGCAGCAGCGGCGGCTTGCCCGCTCGCGGATACGCGGCGCAGAACGGGTTCGTGCCGAAACGCGGATCGGTGCCGTGCAGCGGCGCGACCAGCAGGTCGCCCGGCACGTTGACGAAATGGAACGACACGAGCCCCGCGCGCGCGCACTGTTCGGCCCAATGCCCGATGCGGCCCAGGTGGTGAACGTCGCGCAGCCCGATCGCGCAGATGCCCATGCGTCGCGCGCGCTCGATCCCTTCGACCATCGCCTCGAACGCGATCACCTGGCCGAAGCCGCGCCCGCCGTCGATCGTCAGCACCGCGCCGCCGTCGCGGACGATCGACGCGTGCCCGTTCAGTTGCAACTGCCCTTCCCGCCACGACGCGACGTAATTCGGGATCATCCCGATCCCGTGCGAATCGTGTCCGGCGAGATTCGCGCCCACCAGATGATCGGCGACGAGCGTCGCCTCGCGCGGGTGGCTGCCGGCCCGTTCCCAAAGTGCCGCGACGAATGCATGCAGCGGTTCGGCGCGCATGCGCAGCGGTTCGGTATCGGGCGTCGGCAGTGCGGTCATCGGCAACACTCCATCCAGTCGGTTCGGCTCGGGCAATCGATACGTCGAACGCTGCGACGATCAGCGTGCGGTCGCGATCACGTCGGCCACCGCCGCCGTCAGCTTCTTCGCGTACGGCACGTGCAGGAACTCATTCGGACCGTGCGCGTTCGACTTCGGCCCGAGCACGCCGCACACCATGAACTGCGCCGCGGGGAAGCCTTCCTGCAGCACGTTCATCAGCGGAATCGTGCCGCCGAGGCCCATGTACGCGCAGTCGGCGCCGAAGTGGCGGCGCGACGCGGCGTCGAGCGACGACGCGAGCCACGGCGCGAGATCCGGCGCGCTCCAGCCGGTCGCGGCGCCCGCGTCCGGCTTGAACGTGACCTTCGCGTTGTACGGCGGATCGAGTTCGAGCAACGCCTTCAGTTGCTGTACGGCCTGCGCGGCGTCGACGAGCGGCGGCAGCCGCAGCGACAGCTTGAACGCGGTGCGCGGACGCAGCACGTTGCCCGCATCGGCGAGCGCCGGCATGCCGGCCGCGCCGGTGACCGACAGCGACGGACGCCACGTCGAATTCAGCAGCGCCTCGCGCGGATCGGTCGTGGTCGGCAGCACGGGCTTGCCGTCCTGGCCGCACGCCCACGGCAGCCCCTTCCACACCGTGTCGCCGAGAATCGCGGCGGCGGCCTCGGCTTCGCGCACGCGGCTGGCCGGAATCTCGCAATGGAACGCGCCCGGCAGCAGGTTGCCGTTCTTCGCGTCCTCGAGGCGTTCGAACAACTGGCGCATCACACGGAAGCTCGACGGCGCGATGCCGCCATAGACGCCCGAATGAATGCCTTCTTCGAGTACCTCGACCTGCAGGTCGCCGGACACGAGGCCGCGCAGCGACGTGGTGAGCCACATCTGGTCGTAGTTGCCGGCGCCCGAATCGAGGCACACGACGAGCGATACCTGGCCGAGCCGGTCGCGCAACGCGTCGACGTACGGCAGCAGGTCGTAGCTGCCCGACTCTTCGCAGGTCTCGATCAGGCCCACGCAGCGCGGCCGCTCGATGCCCTGCTCGTCGAGCGCGCCGAGCGCCGCGAGGCTCGCGTAGATCGCGTAGCCGTCGTCCGCGCCGCCGCGGCCGTACAGCTTGCCGTTCTCGAACTTCGGCGTCCACGGGCCGAGGTCCGCGCGCCAGCCGTCGAATTCGGGCTGCTTGTCGAGGTGGCCGTACAGCAGGATCGTATCGGTGCTGCCCGAGCGCGTGGCCGGCGACTCGAAGAAGATCACCGGCGTGCGGCCCGGCAGACGGACGATTTCGAGCTTCAGGCCCTTCACCGGCTGCCGTTCGGCCCACTGCGCGGCGTCGGTGACGACGCGCTCGAGATAGCCCCGCTTCGCCCAGTCGGGGTCGAATGCGGGGCTCTTCGCGGGAATCGCGATGTAGTCGGTCAGCGCGTGGAGGATTTCATCGTTCCACTTGCGCTCGATGAAGGTCACGAGCTTGTCATGGTCGAGGACGCGGGTAGTGTCGACGGATGTCATGGTGGGGGTGCCTGGATCGGGCTGACGAAAACCCAGATCATACGCCGATGCTCCCCCGCCGGCGCCCCCTTCCCGGCTGTTCGGACCGCGTTCGGCAACGCGTCGCGCAGCCCGGCCGCGCAGGCGAGCGCGTCGCGCCACAGGCGCCGCGTCGGTTCACCCGCATCCTTCTTCGCGTGCGGGACGGCATCGTTGTTCGGAATGAGCGGCCGCCGCCACATGAGTCGCGCTTTTCATCGTCGCGCACGCGCGGCCCTGCCCGGCGCGCGCTACGTGCCGCCGCGATCCATCCCGCGCCGGTACGCGGCCGGGCTCGTCGCCGCGACGCGCCGGAAATGCCGGCGCAGCGATTCCTCGGAACCGAACCCCGCGCGCGCCGCGATCTGCGCGAGCGACAACGCGGGCTGCGCTTCGAGCATGTCCTTCGCGACGTTCACGCGTTCGCGGATCAGCCACGCGAGCGGCGACATCCCCGTCGCATCCGCGAACTGCCGCTGCAGCGTGCGCGTGCTCATCGCGGCCTGCGCGGCGAGCGATGCGAGCGTGTGCGGCTCGGCCGCATGCGCGCGCATCCAGTCGATCAGCTTCGCGAGCCGGTCGGTGCCGCCCGGTGCGACCGGACGCGGCACGAACTGCGCCTGCCCGCCGTCGCGATGCGGCGGCAGCACGAGGCGCTGCGCGACGCGGTTCGCGATCGCGCCGCCATGATCGCGGCGCACGAGATGCAGCAGCATGTCCAGCCCCGCCGCCGAGCCGGCCGACGTGACGATCCGCCCTTCGTCGACGTACAGCGCATCCGGATTCACGCGCAGCGCCGGATAACGCGCCTGCAGACGTTCCGCATACCGCCAGTGAGTCGTCACGGTCAGGCCGTCGAGCACGCCGGCCGCCGCCAGCACGAACACGCCCGAACAGATCGAGCAGAGCCGCGCGCCGCGCCGGTGCGCGGCCCGCAGCTTCTTCAGCAACGGCTCGGGCGGGCGTTCGTCCGGATCGCGCCAGCCGGGAATCACGATGGTGTCCGCGCGATCGAGCATCGCGAGCCGGTAGGGCGCGGCAACGGTAATGCCGCCTGCCGCGCGCACGGGCCCCGGCTCGCTCGCGCACACCGCGAAGCGATACCAGTCGACGCCGAGTTCCGGGCGCTCGAGCGCGAACAGTTCGACCACGCAGCCGAATTCGAACGTGCAGAGGCGATCGTAGGCGAGCGCGACGACGAGATGATTGTGCATGGCGCGATGTTACCGGAACTTGTCGATCGCGCCACTGCCGCGAAACCGGCCGAACCGCGATACTGCCCTTCATTGCGGCGCGTTCCGTGCCGCTCAACAAGGAGAGCCCGACCATGTCCCACGTCACCGACATCCCGGCCGCCGACAGCCCGGCCGCCCTCGCGCATTTCGAGGCATCGCTGCGCTTCGAGACCGACTGCTGGGACGTACACGATGCCCTCGCGTCCGGCACGCCCGATTTCGTGCTGCTCGACGTGCGCGGCCCCGATCTGTTCGCCGCCGGCCACGTGCCCGGCGCGCGCAACCTGCCGCACCGCAAGATCATCGAAGGCAAGCTCGCCGGTTACCCGGCCGACACGCTGTTCGTCGTCTACTGCGCGGGGCCGCACTGCAACGGCGCCGCGCGCGCGGCGGTCCGGCTCGCGCGCCTGGGCCGCCCGGTCAAGCTGATGATCGGCGGCGTGACGGGCTGGCTCGACGAAGGTTTCACGCTGAGCAACGACGTCCAGCCGGCGGACGCCGAAGCCGCCTGATCGTCACTAAAAGCGCAACAATCAATTGCCTGCACACGAACGGAAAAAGCGCGACAATCAGCCTCATTGCAGTTCGGACGGAGCAGCACCATGCATGATGCAGTCCTGATTCAAGTGGCCGGTTCAGTCGCGGCGATCGCGCTCTATTTCCTGCCGGCCGTCATTGCCGACCGGCGCGGCCGGCACGACAAGCTGACGATCGCGATGTTCAACGCACTGTTCGCATGGACGGGCATCGGCTGGCTGATGACGCTGTACTGGGCATGCCAGCCGAACCCGCGCACCGACGTCGCGCAGACGATCCTCGCGAAGCGCCGCGGCGTCAGCATGCGGACCTTCTCGACCGGCCTCGTCGAACGCGTGCAGCGCCGCGTCGCCGCGCAGGAGCAATGGGCGGAAAAGCAAGGCTGCCGTTAAGCCCCTGCCGTCAAGCCGCTCTTCCCCGCTTCACCGTATCGCGTCGAACTTCGGCATCCTGACGTTGGTCGACGCGCGGTAATCCCACTTCAGCGCGTCGCGCGGCGGCCAGCCGCCCGCGCGCAGCCGCGCCGCGAACGCCCCCGCCGTCACCGCCCGTGCGATCCGCTCGCCCGGACACCCATGCGGCCCCGTGCCGAAACCAAAATTCGGACCCGACACGCGGCCCGGCATCAGCCGGTGCGGATCGCGATGCACGGCCGGATCGCGGTTCGCCGCGGCAAGCACGACGAGGATGGCATCGCCGGCTTCGACGCGCACGCCTTCGATCGTCGTGCGCGCCGCGACGAAGCGGCGCGTGTTCTGCACCGGCGCATCGAAACGCCCGACTTCGGCGACGAATGCGTCGAGCGCGGCGGCATCCGGCACCGTGCCCGCTTCGCCGTTCCATGCCACGAGTGCATTGCCGAGCCATGCGGCCGTCGCCTCGCACGTCTGCGACAGCAACCCGACGAGATTCGCGACGAGCGCGCCGCTCGCGTGCCAGCCCGACGCACGGGCCGCCTGCTGTACCGCGGCGACCAGCGTGCGGTCGTGCGCATGCGACCGCGCGACGCGTTCCGTCATCCGGTCGAGCAGGTGCCGCGCCGCGTCGCTCGCGCGCGCCAGCGCCGCGGCATCCGACAGCGGCGACAGCGCGGCGACGAACTCGACGACCCGAGCAGCAATGTCGTCGAGCTGCGTTTCGTCGAAGCCGAGCAGATCGGCAACCGCGCACACGGGCACCGTCATGCACCACGCGTTCAGCGCATCGACATCGCCGGGCGCCGGCAACCGCCGCGCGGCAAGCACGTCGGCGCGATCGCGCAGCGCATCCGTATCGATCGGCGCGAACGCCGCGCGCAACGCCTGCTTCGGTACGTCGTGTCGCGACGGGCCGTCGTTCATGCGCACCAGTTCGCCGAACAGCGCGCCGGCCGTCGTGCCGCGCAACGCGGGCGGCACCGGCGCGTCCAGCGGCCGCACGCGGCAGGCCGGATGGCCGAGCACGGCCGTCACGGCGGCCGCGCGGCTCGCGACCCACAGGCCGAGCGTCGCGTCGAACGCGAGCGGCGGCCCGTCGACGAGCGCTGCGTAATAGGGATAGGGATCGCGGTGCGTGACCGCGGCAACAGGATCGGTCGGGTTCATGCGCTCAGTATCGGCGCCGCGCGCCGCCGCATGTTTCGGGATGGCGTGAAATGTCGTCGCACGGGCGCCGCGCGCCACGCGTGACACGTCGCGGCATCGCGGCGGCCGGCCGGCGTCAGGCCGCCGACCGCGAGCGGAGCGACTGCATGCGCAGCCGGACCCGTCCGGCCGAAATTGCGCGCGGCTCGGGCACCACCGTGTCGTGATGGAACATTTCCTGCCGGAACTCGCCGCTTTCGTCGAACCACTGGCAGATCAGCCAGTCGCCGTCGTCGAACACGACCGGCCCGGCATACGTGACGGTCATGCGCGGCCCGCCCGTTTTCAGCGTCACGACATCGCCCACGCGAAATCCGACGCGGTGATTTTCTCGGATCGTCATCGCTCTCTCAGCTTTTTATATATTCAATATATTGATATTCCGGCAGGCACTCGCCGATCATTGGAACGTGCCGCAGATTATCAATCAAAAAATCATCCCGCAACTCCCACGCACTGAAACGTTCTGAACTGGAACCTGCAACAATGCGCGGTATCGTCGCGTATGAAGGCCCGCCAAGCCTCATATCCGGCGCGGTTTGCGCGCCGGCGGCAGCCGATCGGAGCGGAATGCGGAGAATAAACGACGATTTTCGCGTCAGCGTCGGCGATTAATGCGGACGCGAAACCGATTGATTATCGTCAACCAATGCTTAAGTGGAAGCGATTCCGGATTTTATTGGGGCTCATTCATCGAACAAAATCGGCGAATTATCCGGCGCCGCAAACCAGCGGTTGATATCGCGCCCCGGCACGGCTGCCCGGCTGAAGGTGAACGTGCCGTCGCGCCGCATCTCCGTCGCCGCGCGCAGGAACGCACCGAACGCGGCCCGCGCCAGCGCGCCGCCGACGCTGACACGCTTCACGCCGAGCGCCGCCAGCGCGTCGAGGCTCAGCAACCCGCCCTGCAGACCCATGACGACATTGACGGGCGCGCCGACCGCCCGCGTCACGGCCGCGATTTCGTCGGGATCCGTGATGCCGGGCGCATAGAGCACGTCCGCGCCGGCGTCGCGATAGGCGACGAGCCGTGCGAT
The DNA here is from genome assembly GCF_002925705.1 of Burkholderia anthinoferrum. Lineage (NCBI taxonomy): Bacteria > Pseudomonadati > Pseudomonadota > Betaproteobacteria > Burkholderiales > Burkholderiaceae > Burkholderia > Burkholderia anthinoferrum. Next base: position 28,770 of record NZ_LFZP01000049.1, on the reverse strand, counting down.
CGTGTCGTCGAGGTCGCGGCGGCCGTGCAGGTAATTTTCGCAGCGGGCGGTCAGCGTGAACGGAAACGGCAGCGCGCGCGCCGCGTCGACGGCCGCCGCGATGCGCTCGACCGACGCGTCGCGCGCATAAATCGGCGTATCGGCGCGGCCGGTCGCGTCCTCGATCGAGCCGCCGACCGCGCCCGCCTCGGCCGCCAGCCGGATCGTTTCGGCCACCGTGTCGGGCGCGTCGCCGAAGCCGTTCTCCAGATCGGCGCTCACCGGCAAGCCGCCCGCGGCGACGAGCTCGGCGATATGAGCGAGCATCGCGTCGCGCTCGATCGCGTTGTCGGGGCGCCCTTTCGAAAACGCGTAGCCGGCGCTCGTCGTGGCGAGCGCCTCGAAGCCGGCCATCGCGAGCAGGCGCGCGGTGCCGGCATCCCACGGGTTCGGGATGATGAACGCGCCGGGGCGCGTGTGCAGCGCACGGAAAGCTTCGGCGTGGCGGGCTTGCAGGTCGGAACGGGTCATCGCGAACTCCCGGGAAGGTGTTGACGGATGAGCTTACGCCGGTCGTGCACGCGACGTTTCAGCTTTCGCCGAAATGTCGTCGCGCAACAGGAAAGACGCTGGCGTCGAAGCGGCCCGCCACTACGCCGGGCCGCCCACGTCGGTTCACGTCGATGCGGGCGGTCCGCCGCCGATGCCGAGCAACACGTCGGTGACGGCCTCGGAGAACCGCATCGCGCGACCGTCGATCAGCACGCCCTCCGGATTCGACGGATCGCGTACCGCTTGCGGCACGCCGTGCGCGATCAGCACGCGCGCGCACGCTTCCCAGTCGGGATCGCCGACGCCCTCCGGTTCGTTGACGGACGCCCAGGACAGCGTACCGAGCGCGTCGCTGCCGAATCCGTGCATCTCGCGCCAGCTTGCGCCGTGCGCGAGCAGGAACGCCAGCAGTTCGGCATCGCCGCGGAACACCGCGTGATTCAGCGCGCTCGCGTCCCAGTCGCCGCCTCGCGCGGCGATCGGCCAACCGAGTTCGACCATCGCCTTCACCGCGTCGCGCGAACCCCATGCGGCGGCGTCGGGCAGCAGCCGCAGCCGGTCGTCGGACAGCGCGCCGGGCAATTCGGGATGCTTCGCCTGAATACGCCGTGCGTCGTCGGCATCGGCGCGCGCGCAGGCCGCCATGAACGCGTCTTGCGCATCGAGCGCCTCCTGCGCGCCGGCCGCGCGCAACAGCGCCGCGACCTCGGACAACCCGGTCTGCATCGCGAGCCGATACGCGCTGACGCCCGCGGCGGTCCGCGCGCCGGGATCGGCGCCGGCCGCCAGCAGCGCGGCGACGTGGCGCGCCGGGCAACGCACGGCGATCGCGCGCAGCAACGGCGCGCCCCACGTCTTCGTCGGCCCTTCGCCGGCCGGCTCGTTCGGGTCGCCGCCATGCGCGAGCAGCAACTCGAGCGCGGCCGCGTCCGGCATGTCGAGCGCGCGCCGCAACGCATTGGTCCCGCCCACCCGGGCGCCGTGCTCGAGCAGCAGGCGCGTGCATGCCGGGTTCTCCACCGAGTGATACAGCGATTCGCCGTCGTTCGGATCGGCGCCGGCTTCCAGCAGCATCGCGGTGAGCGCGGGATCGCGATTGACGCCGGCGGCGCCATACAGCGCCGACAGCGGCGCCGACTCGTCGGGCTCGGCGAGCGAGGCCGGCGGATACCGGTTGCCGATCCGCTGGTTCGGATCGACGCCCGCGTCGAGCAGATGGCGCGCGCACGCACGCAACCTGGCCGCGAATTCGGGAAGCTGCCCGAGCCGCGAATGCGTGACGGCGACGAGCGGCGGCAGCTTCAGCACACCGCCGGCGCGCGCGATCCAGCCGGGATCGGCGGCCAGCGCCGCCTTCACCGCGGCGAGATCGCCGGCCGCGCATGCGATCGCCGGGTCCGCCGACACGAGATCGGGATGGTCGAGCAGCAATTGCGCGGCCACGCGCGGCCGGGCCGCGTCGACGCCGCCGGTCACGTCCGCGCCGTACGCGTGGTCGAGCCAGCGCCGCATCAGCAGCGACCGCGCTTGCCGCGCGAGCGCATGCGTGTCGACGAACGCGCCGAGATCGGCCCAAGAAGCAAAACCGTACTCGCGCGCGATGCACGACTGCGCGTCGTGCAGACGAAGCCCGAGCGCGAGCGTTTCGTCATGCGTGCGGTTCGCGGCGGCGGGCAGGAATGCGACGAAGCGTGCGACGGCATCGGCGTCGCCCTGCCGGTACAGGCGCAACAACGCCTTGGCCTGCTTTTTCAGATGATCGGGATGGGCGTCGGGAGGCAGCTTTTTCATGCGGATCCTTGTGCATGGATGGCCGAAGGTCCGCAATACCGCCAGCACGAAGGATGGGGAAAGACCGGGTTTGCCGCGACAGGTGGGTTGAACCCTTTCCGCGGACCCGGAAGCGACCTGCATCGCTGCCCGGTATCGTAGGCGATGGCCGTCGGCATCGTCAATCGCACGGCATCGCGCATGCGCGCAACAGCGACGCCGTTCAGCCCGCGAGTTTCTTCGTCAGGAAGATGCGCGTGTGCCCAGCCGGATAATCGGGCAGTTCGCCGAAGCGGACATAGCCGCGCTTCTCGTAGAACGGCCGCGCCTGGAAGTCGAACGTGTCGAGCCATGCGCTGTGACAGCCGCGCGCGACGGCCTCCTGTTCGGCCAGATCCATGATGCGCGTGCCGGCGCCCTGCCCGCGCGCGGCCTCGGGCACCACGAGCAGGTCGACATGCAGCCAGCCGAACGCCGTGCCGCCCCACAGGCCGCCGACCACCGCGCCGGCCGCGTCGGTCGCGATCACGGCCAGCGGCCGGAAGTCGACCGGGCCGGCCTGGCTTTCGTTGAAGCGAATGAGCGGCGCGACGATCTGCTTGCGCACGTCCGCGTCGCCCGCGTCGGTCACTGCATAGGTCAACGTCATCGATTACGTCGGGTCATCAATGAAGGTTCGCTGAAACCGCACATCCCGCGCCCGTCAAACGACGTACGCGCCCTTCGCGTGCAGTTCCGCCTCGGTCCGCTCGAGCGCGGCGATCGCATCGCTGCCTTCGAGCGCCAGCAACTGCGCGACCAGCGCCTCGGCCATCGCGTGCGCGGCCACCAGCGACGGAAAGAACGACGGGCTGTCGTGCGTGAAGATCAGTTGCGCGTCCGCGTGCAGCGCGATCGGCGACACCGCGCTGTCGGTGATCGCGACGATCCGGCTGCCCTGCGCCTTCGCGGCCTGCGCGACGCGCGTCGCCTCGGCCGAATACGGCGCGAAGCTGACGATCACGGTCACGCTCTGCTTCGCGATCGTCCGCAACTCCATTTCAAGCGAACCGGCGACGCCGTTGAGCAGCGACACGGTCGGACGGAACAGCCGGTAGCCGTAGACGAAACCGAACGCGACCGGATAGCACGAGCGAAACCCCGCCACGTGCACGTGCGATGCCTTGCGGATCAGCCTCGCCGCATCCGCGAGCGCGTGCTCGTTCTGCGCGGCGGTCGCCGACAGGTTGTGCTGCTGCGCGGCGAGCAGATCGTGCGCGAGCGACGCCTTCGCGTCGGGCCGCACGAGCGAGCGCGCGCGCTGCGTGAGCGGCTCGGGCCGCGTGCGCACGCGCGCGACGCACAGGTCGCGCAGCTCGTTCCAGCCGGGAAAGCCGAATTGCTGCGCGAGCCGCACGAGCGACGCGGGCTGCACCTGCGCGCGCTGCGCGACCTTGCGCATCGACGACGTGGCGACTTCGTCGGGATGATCGAGCAGGAAGGCGGCGCCCGCCTGGAATTGCGGGCTCAGCTCGGAAAATTGCGCCCGGATCCGGGACGCGAGTTCGTCGAAATTGGCGGCCATCTTGGTGGGAACGGAAACCGGTCGTCCATGGTATCACCGGCCCCGTGCCCACCGGTCAGCGCAGCACTTCGACGTGATCGGCGTCGACCTTCACGCTGCCCGACCATTTGCGCTCGAATTCGCCGGTCACCTTCACTTCGTTCTTGTCGCTGACGGGCTGGCCCGCTGCCCACAGCTTGTGGTCGATCTCGACGCGGATCGTGCCGGTCGCGTCGGCGAATTCGTAATCCTCGCCGCCGACGTGCTTGACGATGCGCCCCTGCAACTGCACGTGCTGGTCGTCCTTGCCATTCGCGAGCAGCTCCTTCACCGTCGTCGTGGTCAGCGCGGACGGCCCCGTGTATTGCGCATGGGCGGCGGCAGGCAGCGTGGCGAGTGCAATCATCAGGATTCTGGCCAGGTGTTTCATGATCTCGTTCCTCTTCTTCGATGTGGCGCCGCGCTTCGTTGAACGCGACGGCGCCAGATTACGGACCGTAAGATTAAGCAAACCTGAAGGGCATGCCGAAGTGACACGGCGCCGCATCGGACGAGTACGAAACGGGGCCGCGCACCGCGCGCATTTAAGCCAGACCTAAGATGCGCACGCTTATCATGGGAACCCCGGGCGCCGCGGCGCCCCCGTTGAAGAGACACGAATCCATGCGCGTACTGCTCGTCGAGGACGATCCGCTGATCGGCAGCGGGCTCGAACAGGGCCTCAAACAGGAAGGCTTCGCGGTCGACTGGGTGAAGGACGGCGACGCCGCGTCGCTCGCGCTGCGCACGACCGGCTACGGGCTGCTGCTGCTCGATCTCGGGTTGCCGAACCGCGACGGCCTGTCGGTGCTCGCCGCGCTGCGCCGCCGCGACGAAAACCTGCCCGCGATCATCATCACCGCGCGCGACGGCGTGCCGGACCGCATCGCGGGCCTCGACAGCGGCGCGGACGACTATCTCGTCAAGCCGTTCGAGCTCGACGAATTGCTCGCCCGCATCCGCGCGGTCAACCGCCGCCATGCGGGCCGTGCGCAGACGACGCTCGCGATCGGCCCGCTGCGGCTCGATCCCGTCAAGCACCTCGTCTGGCTCGACGACGACGAAGTGCCGCTGTCGCCGAAGGAATTCGTGCTGCTGCACGAGCTGATGCGCGAACCGGGCGCGGTGATTTCGCGCGAACAGTTCGAGGAACGGCTGTATAGCTGGGGCGAGGAAATCGAGAGCAACGCGGTGCAGGTGCATATCCACAACCTGCGCAAGAAACTCGGCCACGACGTGATCCGCACGGTGCGCGGCGTCGGCTACCGGATCGGTGACGGCACGTGACGCGCGTGCAACGCGCTATCGCGCGCTGGCGCAACGCGTCGCTGCGGCGGCGCCTGCTGACGTGGCTGATGCCGGCGGCCTGCGTGATCGGCCTGGTCGCGAGCGCCGGCACCTACTGGGGCGCGCTGCGCGAACTCGACGACCTGCTCGACGACCAGATGCGCAGCATGTCGAAACAGATTGTCGTCGGCCCGAACGGCGAGCTGTCGTTCAGCAACCGCGCCAGAGGCAAGCACGGCTTCGAGGCGAGCGACCCCGATGCGGTGCTGCTGCAGGTGTGGCGCAACGGTACGCTCGTGTATTCGACCGACCGCGACTCGAAGCTGCCGCCACCCGCGCAGCAGGGCATCGCGAGCGTCGACGTCGGCGGCCAACCGTGGCGCACCTATGTGACGGAGCGCGGCGGCACGACGATCCGGCTCGCGCAGGCGCGGCATGCGCGCTGGGAAGCGATCGCGGGCATCGCCGTTCATCTTCTGTGGCCGGTGTTCTCGATGCTCCCGCTGCTCGCGCTGGGCCTGTGGTTCGGCATCGGCGCGGGGCTGCAGCCGCTGCGGGCGATCGCGGCAGGCCTGAAACGCAGGAATGCGAACAACCTCGAGCCGGTCGACGTCGCATCGATGCCGAACGAGGTCCGTCCGCTCGCCGAGGCGATCAACGACCTGCTCGCGCGCCTCGACCGCTCGTTCACGCTGCAGCGGCACTTCATCGCCGATGCCGCGCACGAGCTGCGCACGCCGATCATGGGGCTGTCGATCCAGTCCGAACTGCTGCGGCGCGCGGCGACCGCGGAGGAGCGCGAGCGCATCCTGGCGCAGATCCACGCGGGCACGACGCGCCTCGGCCACCTCGCCGAACAGTTGCTGACGCTCGCGCGCCTCGAACCCGATGCGCAGGCGGCCGTCGCCGCGTCGGCGCCGGTCGATCTCGCCGCGCTGTGCCGCTCGGTGGTGTCGGACCGCGCGCGCGTCGCCGACGCGCACCGCATCGATCTCGGCGCGATCGTCGACGCACCGGTGATGGCCGCGGGCAATGCCGACACGCTGCGCGTGCTGCTGAACAATCTCGTCGACAACGCGATCCGCTATGCAGGCGAAGGCGCGCGCGTCGACGTGTCCGCGCGCATCGACGGCGCGACGCCCGTGCTCGAGGTGGCCGACGACGGCCCCGGCATTCCGGAGGCAGAACGCACCGACGTGTGGGAGCGCTTCTATCGCGGCGAAGGCGCGCAGGCAGTCACGTCGTCGGGCAGCGGGCTCGGGTTGTCGATCGTCAAGCGGATCGCCGAACAGCATCGCGCGACCGTCGCGCTCGCGACCTCGCGCGGCGGGCACGGGCTGACCGTCACGGTGCGCTTCCCGCGGCCGGCCTGATGCGCGGGCGGCGGACGGCTTGTCCACAGATTATGTTGGCAAGCTTGTGGACAACCCCTCCATTAACGGCACCAAGCCGTTGATCGGAAAGGGTTTGTCATCGGTGCGCGGCAAACGCGCCGGACTGCGGCAAGCACGCGCTCACATCGGCCGCTTCACGCTGGCGGCCGCCGACGAAGCCGACTTGCTCGTCGTCTGAAGGCCGACGCGGCGTTCATGAATCGGCAGCCGGGATTCATCTCGACGCAGCTTCATCCAGAAGGTCGGCGTGGCCGATATCTGCACGGCGCGAGTCCGCGTGTGCGACGTGTGGCGGCGCGTGACATCGGCCGAATCGCGACCGCCGACTTCTCCACAGAAAATGTTGGCAAGCTTGTGGATATCCTGCGCACCACGACGCTAAACCCTTGATCCGATGGACTTTGGCACGCGTGATGCAGACGCGGCGCACGAGATGGCCGTCGCGCGCACCCTTCGCCGCACATCGCGTCACGACGCCGCGACAACGGACGCCCGATCCCCGTCATGTCATGACCATCGCATGCGGACCGAACCTGCATCGCCCACTTACCCACAAATTTTGTTGGCAAGCATGTGGATAGCCTGCGCATACCGCGATCAAGCATTTGATCCGAAAGACTTTGTCCGCGCCGCCTAGAAAACGGCACACGGGCGGCCAAGCGCCGGTTGCATGCCGCTGCGGTACGTGATGCGCCGCCCGCCGTGCCGGCCGCGGTGCTTGTCCACAGATTGTGTTGGCAAGCGTGTGGATAGCCTGCGCATACCGCGGCCAAGCGCTTGATCCGAAAGACTTTGTCCGCACTGCTTCAAACGCGGCACGACGGCGCGCGCCGCGCGGCGCGCCCGCCGTTCGGGGGCTTGTCCACACTTTTTGTTGGCAAGCATGTGGATATCCTGAGCATGCGCGAGCTAAGTCGTTGATCGCACAACGTTTGGTCGCGCGGGTCACGACTGCGGCACGATGCGCCCGCGGCGTGCGCGATGCCTGTCGCGCCCTGCCGTGCCGCGCTGCTCAGCCGAACGTCCGCGCGACGATGCGCGCGACCGACGCGATCACGTCGTCCTTCGCCCGCGCATCGGCTCGCGTCTGCGTGTAGTACACGGCCAGCACGATCGGCGCGCGCGACGTCGGCCAGATGACGCCCGCGTCGTTCGTCGTCCCGTAGTCGCCGGTGCCGGTCTTGTCGCCGACCGCCCACCCGGCCGGCACGCCCGCGCGGATCCGCTTGTCGCCGACCTTGTTGCCGCGCAGCCACGTGACGAGCTGCTCACGCTGCGCGGCCGGCAACGCGTCGCCGAGCGTCAGCACGCGCAGGCTGGCGGCCATCGCGGCCGGCGTCGTCGTGTCGCGCGGGTCGCCCGGCAACGCGGTATTCAGTTCGGTCTCCCATCGATCGAGACGGAACGTGTCGTCGCCGATCGAGCGCGCGTAGGCCGTGACCGCCGACGGGCCGCCGATCAGCTTCATCAGCAGGTTCGCGGCCGAGTTGTCGCTGTACTGGATCGTGGCCTCGCACAGCGCGGCGACCGTCATGCCCGCGCCGACGTGCTTCTCCGATACCGGCGAATAGTTGACGAGATCGGCCTTCGTATACGTCACGCGCTGTTGCAGCAAGCCCGGTTGCTCGACGCTCCGCGCGAGCACCGCCGCGCTCAGCATCGCCTTGAACGTGCTGCAGAACGGGAAGCGCTCGCCCGCGCGATGCTCGATGACCCGGCCGCTCGCCGTGTCGATCGCACACACGCCGAGACGGCCGCCCGCGTCGCGTTCGAGATCGGCCAGCGTCGTCGCAGCAGCAACAGGCGCAATGGCGTCCGCGGCAGCCGCCGCTGCCGCCGTGGCGGCGTCCGGCGCAGCGGCCTGTCGCGACGCGCATGCGGTGACGGTAAGAACGAGCGGCGCCGTCGCGGCGGCCAGCAACAGGGATCGACGTTTCGATGAGTAGGTCATGTCGGTTGTCTCGTGGTGGAATGGCGGCGAAACGTGGTTGGCGCGTTGAAAACGGCCGGCCGCCGAGGCAGCACTATCGGCACTTTACGGTTGCCTGACAAGCAACGATAATTGAGCGCTGACAAAAGAAATTCTTATGACGAAGCTTCGCCCTCATCTTCCGCTCAATGCGTTGCGCGCGTTCGAATCGTCGGCGCGCCACCTGAACTTCACGCGCGCCGGCCTCGAGCTGAGCGTGACCCAGGCCGCCGTCAGCCAACAGGTGCGCTCGCTCGAGGAGCGGCTCGGCTGCACGCTGTTTACGCGGCTGCCGCGCGGCCTCGGGCTGACCGACGAGGGGCGCGCGCTGCTGCCGGTGCTGAGCGACGCGTTCAGCCGCATCGAGACAGTGCTCAAGCAGTTCGACGGCGGGCGTTTCCACGAGGTGCTGACGCTCGGCGTCGTCGGCACCTTTGCCCTAGGCTGGCTAATGCCGAGGCTGAAGCAGTTCGGCGACACGCACCCGTTCGTCGAGCTGCGGCTGCGGACCAACAACAACGTCGTCGACCTCGCCGCCGAGGGCCTCGATTTCGCGATCCGCTTCGGTGAAGGCAACTGGCCGGCCACGCGCAACGAGCGGCTGCTCGATGCGCCGCTCACCGCGCTGTGCGCGCCGGACATCGCGGGGCGCGTCGCGCGGCCGGCCGATCTCGCGAACGAAACGCTGCTGCGCTCGTATCGCACCGACGAATGGCACGGCTGGTTCGACGCCGCGCGGCTCGAACCGTGGGCCGTCAACGGGCCGGTGTTCGATTCGTCCCGGCTGATGGTCGAGGCCGCGATGCAGGGTGCGGGCGTCGCGCTCGCGCCCGCGTGCATGTTCTCGCGCGAACTGCAGCTCGGCCAGCTCGCGCGGCCGTTCGACATCGACGTGCGCGCGGGCGGCTACTGGCTCACGTCGCTGAAGTCGAAGCCGCTGACGCCGGCGATGACGCTCTTTCGCGACTGGATCGTGGCGGAAGCGGCCGGTACGGCGCCGGGCGCCTAACGCGGCCGCGCTTGTCCACAGAAAGTGTTGGCAAGGATGTGGATATCCTGGGTACGCGGTACCTAACCCCTTGATCGCGCAAGCATTCGCGCGCCGACGCACGGCGCGGGCAGCCTTTGCACGCGGGCTTCGCGCACCGCTCGCATTCGGGCCGGATCCTCAACTCGTGCGACGCAATCGATTGCGAGTTGTCCACAGATTTTGTTGGCAAGCCTGTGGATATCCGCCAGATCGGACGCGTAACATCTTGATACACAAGGGGATTCCATCCATGGACCTTGACCGGTCAATGGCGTGGCACCGGAATGATTGTGGAACCGCGCGCCGCGCATGCGTGGCGCGCCCGGCCGAGGGCCGGGGCAGTTCTCCACAGATTGTGTTGGCAAGCGTGTGGATATCCTGCGTATCGGGCACCTAACTGATTGAGCGCACGGGGTTTTGTGCCGCGTGCGCAGAATCGGGCAGCGCCTGCGCCACCCGTACGTCAATGGCGGTCGAGCCCGCCGCGCAATTCGCTCGCCTTGTCGCGCAGCGCTTCGTAGCCCGAACGCGCATGCTCGGGCAGGTCGGGATCGCCGATCAACGCGCCCAGCGTTTCGATCAGGCTGAACAGAATGCCCTTCGCCGCGCCGACCGCGATGCTCTGCGATTCGATCGACTTGTGCAGGTGGTCGACCGCCGCTTCCAGATTCTCGAGCTTGTGCTCGCCGTCGTCGGGCCGGTTGTCGGTCGTCATCGTCTACCTCCGCCATTGTTCAAGGGTCATGTCACGATTCTATGCCGCCGCGCGCGAACGTGGCGCGACATCGCGCAACGTTCGCGCGGCGCCCCGCTACAGCACCGCGACCACCTTGACGCGGCCCGGCCGCTCCGCCGCCGCGACGACTTGCCCGTCGACCCGGCGGAACGTCAGCGACACGGTTTCGTCGCCGACGCGCAGCGCATCGATCCGCAGCCAGTCGACGCCTTCCGGCAATGCCGGGCGTTCGACGCGCACCTCGTGGCGCGACGCGTCGATGCTCACGCCGAGGCACGCCTGCAGCATCATGAACGGCGCGCCGGCCGCCCACGCCTGCGGCAGGCAGGCCACCGGATACGCGGTCGGCGGTTCGCCGCGTCGGCGCGGGAACCCGCAGAACAGTTCCGGCAGGCGCATCTCGAAGCTCACCGCCGCCTCGAACAGCGCACGCAGCAGGTTCACCGCGGCCGTCTTGTCGCCGTAGCGCGCCAGGCCGCGCGCGATGAGCGCATTGTCGTGCGGCCACACCGAACCGTTGTGATAGGCCATCGGGTTGAAGCGCGGCTGGCCGGCCGCCAGCGTGCGGATGCCCCAGCCCGTCTGGAACAGCGCCGAGCCGAGCACGCCGGCGACCGCCGCGCCGCGCTCGGCGTCGGGCAGCCCGAACGCAAGCAGATGGCCCGCGTTCGATGCGAACACGCGGCACAGCTCGCCATGCCCGTCGAGCGCGATCCCGTAGAAATCGCCTTCCGGCATCCAGAACAGCGCATCGACCTGGTCGCGCAGCGTCTTCGCGCGCAACGCGTAGCGCGTCGCGTCGGCCGCATGGCCGCGCCGGTGCGCGCACGCCGACATCGCGTCGAGCGCCGCGCACGCGTAGGCCTGCACCTCGACGAGCGCGATCGGCCCGTCCGGGAAACGGCCGTCCGCATGGAACACCGAATCGTGGCTGTCCTTCCAGCCCTGGTTCGCGAGGCCGCGCTCCGACGTGCGCTGGTAGTCGAGCAGTCCGTACGGATTGCGGTCGCACTTGTCGATCACCCATTGCACGGCCCGCTCGAGCGCGGGCCACAGCTCGTCGATCAGCGCATCGTCGCCGGTGCGCTCGGCATAGGCGCCCGCGAGCACGATGAACAGCGGTGTCGTATCGACGCCGCCGTAGTACAGCGCGAACGGCACCTCGCCCGTTGCGGCCATCTCGCTGCGGCGGAACTCGTGCATGATCTTGCCGGGCTCCGCGTCGCGGAACGCGGAGGTCTCGCGCGCCTGATGCTCGGCGAGAAAGCGCAGCACGCCGCGCGCGAGCGACGGCTGCAGCCACAGCATCTGCAGCGACGTGATGATCGCGTCGCGGCCGAACGGCGTCGAGAACCACGGAATGCCCGCATACGGGTACGGCCCCGTGTCGAGCTGCGTCGTGAGCAGCCCGAGATCCGCGAGCGAACGATCGAGCCACGCGTCGAACAGCGGATTGCCGGTGTTCACGCGCGCCATCGACTCGCGCCGTGCCCGCATCTCGCGATGCACGCCGACGAGCGCCGTGCGCAGCGCGACGCGGCCGCACCCGGGCCCTTCGCCCTGCGCGGGCCCGAGCGTCGCATCGACGGTCAGGTAGATCGACACGCACGCCTGCGCGGCGATCGTCAGCGTGTAGTCGGCACGATCGACCGACAGCGCGTCGGGCGCCGGCGAAAAATGCACGGTCACGTTGCGCTCCACGCCGTCGAGGCCGTCGTAACGCAGCCGCACCGCGCCCGCGTCGACGCGCGGCGCGCCCACCGTGCCGCGCTTGGGCCGCCGCGTGCCGCGCACTTCGAACATGTCCTTGAAATCGGCCGCGAACGACAGCGACAGCGGCACCTCGGCTTCGCTCGCGCCGTAGTTCGTCAGCGTCAGCGCTTCGTGCAGCACGTCGCCCGCGAGCACGCGCATGCGCTCGATATGGATCACGCCCTCGGGCGTCTCGTGGCCGCCGAGCGGCGGCAGCGGGCGGTTCGTCAGGTGCGCGGTGAACGACGCGTTGTCGGCGCTCGTCGCGCCCGACAGCAGCGACGGCGCGCGGCCGCCGAACGTCAGGCGCCACGTCGACAGCACGCGCATGTCGTCGACGAACAGGCCGTCGTCATGGCCGGCGATGTCGCCGAGCGCGTCGCTGACCACGAACGCGTCGCCGGATTTCAGCACGTACTGGTTGTTGCGCGCGAGGACCTGCGGATCGGCTTCGGGCGCGATGAAAGCGGGACCCGACGCGGTGGCCGGGGGAATCGGCGCGACTTGCGGCGCCTGCGTCGTCGTGGCTTCGGCGTGATTCGGCATCGATGCTCCTGTGTCGAGGCGCAACGCGCGGCGCGCGTCGCGTGTTTCGCACAGGATAGGCCAGAACGGCGAACGTGCGCAGCGACGAAACGGCCGCGGCGCCAGACGACGTTGCTTCGTCGCATGGCGCCGCGGACGGGCACGTCAGTCGCCGGTCAGAATTTCCACAGGATGTTGCCGAGGATCGCGTTGTCGCGCACGCCGCTGCCGTATTGGCCGCTGTACGTGAGGCCGAGCGTCAGGCGCTTCGTGATGTTCGCGTCGATGCCGGCTTCGAGCACCGCGCTGTCGCGAGCAATCGGCACGCCCGATACCTGGAACGACGTGCCGCCGTTCGCGAACGTGAACGCCGACGACGGCCGCACGTTGCCGAACGCATGCCGCCAGCCGACCGTCCCGCGCGCGGTGAACGTGCCGCTCGCGATCGAGCCGAGCTGCGACGCCGCACGCAGGCCGAGCGTCGAGAAGCCGACGTGGGTCGTCTCGCCGCCGGCGCGCAGCGCGGCCGCGCCGCCGGTTTCCGTATAGCCGTCGGTATGCAGGTTCACGTACGCGAGGCTCGCGAACGGTTCGATCGCGACCGGGCCGACCGGCAGCGCGTAGCCGACTTCGCCGAACACCTGCGCCGAATGCGCGTTGTAGCCGGCCGAGTCGTGATCCGAGAAGCCCGCGAAGCCCGGATAGCGGTCGCTGTTGATGCGATACCACGTGTACGACGCGCCGCCGCGCACGCCGAGCGCGCCGTACTGCGCGCCGCCGTACAGCGACAGGTAGTAGCTGTTCACCGCCGCCGACGAACTCTGGTCGTTGTCGAGCGAGCTGTGCGTGACGCCCGCGGCCAGACCCGCACGCCACTTGTCGTTGAACGCCATGTCGGCGCCGGCGATGAAGCCCGTCATGCTGCGGTTGATCGACGATGCGTTGCCGTCGCCGGCGAGCCGGCTGCGGCCGCCGAACGCCTGCCCCCACACGACCGGCTGATAAGGCGTCCCGCCGTAGCACCCGTCGCGCGAACCGATCCGGCGTTCCGGCGGCAGCGTCGGGTCGGCCACGCCGGCCGTGTTGTCGCCGCACAGCGCGGCGCCGCCCGACGACAGCGCCGCGAGCGGGCCCGATCCGGGCGCGAGACCCTGACGGACGCGATCGGTCACCGCGTCGCGCACATAGCGGCTGTCGAGCAGCAGCATGCTCTTCAGGCTCGCCTGCAGTTCGCCGCCGAGCAGCCCGTACGCGCGGCGCGCGGTCGGCGCGTCGGCCGTCAGCACCGTGTCGTACAGCGGATTGCCGGTGCCGAGCGCGGCCACCGCGGTCGCGACCGAGCGCTGGTTCGGCGTGGTGGCGACGTCGGGCAGCGACGTGCCGTTCTGAGCCAGTTGCAGATAGACGTGACCCGGATCGTAGCTGAGGGTCGGCGTGAGGAACGCATAGTTCGCGCTCACCTGGGTGAACGCGCCCTGCACGCCCGACGACGCGCTGAGGATCGTGTACGTCGTGCCCGGCTGATAGGTGCTCTGGTTCGCGAGCACCTGCACGGTGCCGCCATTCAGCGTCGCCGTGCCGCTCGCCGCGAGGCTGCCGCTTTGCTGCGGCGTCGCGGCGACCTGGAACGTCGAACCCGGCTGGAACGTGACGTTGCCGCCTACGTTCAGCGCCGCGCCCGGCTGCGTGGCGGCCGCCGTCGCGCCGCCTTGCACCACGAGGCCGCCGATCGTGCCGGTGCCCGTCAGCGTCGCGCCGTTCTGCACGGTGACGGTCGACTGGCCGAGCGAACCGTTGACGGCGAGCGTGCCCGCGGCGACCGTGGTCGGGCCGCTCAGCGTGTTCGTGCCGGTCAGCGTGAGCTGCCCGCTGCCGGCCTGGGTCAGCGAACCGGTGCCGGACAGCACGCTCGCGATCGTCACGTTGCCCGATTGATTGACGATCAACGCACCGTTGTCGACGACGTCGCCGGCCACGCTGCCCGACGTGCCGCCGTTGCCGAGTTGCAGCGTGCCGCCGGCTGCGATCGTGGTGCCGCCCGTGTACGTGTTGGCGCCGGTCAGCACCTGCGTGCCGCTCGCCACCGTCACGCCGCCCGAGCCGCCGATCGTGCCGCCGAAGGTATTGCTGCCGCTGCCGTTCAGCGCCAGCGCGTTCGCACCGAGATTCACGTTCGTGCCGGCCGCACCCGACAGCGCACCGATCGTTTGCGTGCCGGTCGCGCCGCTCACGTCGAACGTCGCACCCGTGCCCGCGAGATTCACCGCGCCCGTCGATGCGAGGCTGCCGCCCGCGCCGAGCGCGAGCGTGCTGCCGCCGGCGATCGTCGTGCCGCCCGTGTACGTATTCGCACCCGTCAGCGTTTGCGTGCCCGTGCCGGCGAACGTCACGCCGCCCGTCCCGCCGATCGCGCCGCCGAACGTACCGTTGCCGCTGCCGTTCAGCGTCAGCGCATTCGCGCCGAGATTCACGTTCGTGCCGGCCGCGCCGGCCAGCGTGCCGATCGTCTGCGCGGCCGTCGCCCCGCTCACGTCGAACGTCGCCCCAGTGCCCGCGAGGTTCACGGCGCTCCCCGACGCGAGGCTGCCGCCCGCACCGAGGGCGAGTGTGCTGCCGCCGGCGATCGTCGTGCCGCCCGTATACGTGTTGGCCCCCGTCAGCGTTTGCGTGCCCGTGCCGGCGAACGTCACGCCGCCCGTCCCGCCGATCGCACCACCGAACGTACCGTTGCCGCTGCCGTTCAGCGTCAGCGCATTCGCGCCGAGATTCACGTTCGTGCCGGCCGCGCCGGTCAGCGTACCGAACGTCTGCGCGCCCGTCGCGCCGCTCACGTCGAACGTCGCCCCCGTGCCCGCGAGGTTCACGGCGCTCCCCGACACGAGGCTGCCGCCCGCGCCGAGTGCGAGTGTGCTGCCGCCGGCGATCGTCGTGCCGCCCGTGTAGGTGTTCGCCCCCGTCAGCGTTTGGGTGCCCGTGCCGGCGACCGTCAGGCCGCCGGCGCCGCCGATCGTTCCTCCGAACGTACCGTTGGTGGTGCCGTTCAGCGTCAGCGCATTCGTGCCGAGGTTGACGTTCGTGCCGGCCGCGCCGGTCAGCGTGCCGATCGTCTGCGCGCCCGTCGCGCCGCTCACGTCGAACGTCGCACCGGCGCTGGCGAGGTTCACCGCGCCGGTCGAGGCGAGGCTGCCGCCCGCGCCGATCGCCAGCGTGCCGCCGCCGCTGATCGTCGTGCCGCCGGTGTATGTGTTCGCGCCGGTCAGCGTCTGTGTGCCGCTGCCGGCCAGCGTCAGGCCGCCGGTGCCGCCGATCGCGCCGCCGAACGTGTTGCTGCCGTTGCCGCTCAGCGTCAGCCCGTTGCCGCCGAGGTTCACGCTCGTGCCGGCCGCGCCGGTCAGCGTGCCGAGCGTTTGCGAGGCGGTCGCGCCGCTCAAGTCGAACGTCGCCCCCGCGCCCGCGAGGTTCAGCGCACTGCCGGACGCAAGGCTGCCGCCCGCGCCGAGCGCCAGCGTGCTGCCGCCGGCGATCGTCGTGCCGCCCGTGTAGGTGTTCGCGCCGGACAGCGTCTGCGTGCCGGTACCCGACAACGTGAGGCTGCCCGTGCCGCCGATCACCCCACCGAACGCGCCGCTCGCCGTGCCGCCGAGCGTCAGTGCGTTGGCTCCGAGGTTCACGTTCGTTCCCGCGACGCCCGACAGCGCGCCGAGCGTCTGCCCGCCTGTCGCACCGCTCAGATCCAGCGCCGCGCCGGCACCGGCGAGATTCATCGTGCCCGTCGGCGCGAGGCTGCCGCCCGCGCCGAGTGCCAGCGTCCCCGCATTGACCGTCGTGCCGCCCGTATAGGTGTTCGCGCCGGTCAGCGTCGTGGTCGCCGCGCCGTTCTTCACGAGGCCGCCGCTTCCGTTGATCGCGCCGGTCAGCCCGAGATCGTTGCTGCCGCCAAGCGTCAGCGTCGAGCCGGTCGCGAGATTGACCGCATTGCCGACCGACAAGGCCGCATTCGTATCGAGCGTGGCCGCGCCGCCGACGGTCAGCGCGCCGGAACCCAGCGCTCCGCTGTTGCCGAGCACGAGGCTGCCGCTATTGAGGTTCGTGCCGCCGCTGTAGATATTGACGCCGTTCAGCGTCTGCGTGCCGGTGCCCGACAACGTGAGGCTGCCCGTGCCGCCGATCACCCCGCTAAACGTGCCGCTCGCCGTGCCCCCGAGCGTCAGTGCATTGGCGCCGAGGTTGACGTTCGCTCCCGAGACACCCGACAGCGCGCCCAGCGTCTGCCCGCCTGTCGCACTGCTCAGATCCAGCGTCGTGCCGGCGCCCGCGAGATTCATCGCGCCGGTCGATGCAAGACTGCCGCCCGCGCCGATCGCCAACGTGCCCGCGTTGATCGTCGTGCCGCCCGTGTACGTGTTCGTGCCGGTCAGCGTCGTGGTCGCCGCGCCGTCCTTCACGAGGCTGCCCGTGCCGGCAATCGCGCCACCGAGCGTAAGACTGTTGCTGCCGCCGAGCGTCAGCGCGGCGCCCGTGCCCAGATTGATCGCATTGCCGACCGACAAGGCTGCATTCGTATCGAGCGTGGCCGCGCCGCCGACGTTCAGCGCGCCGGCGCCCAGCGCCCCGCCGTTGCCGAGCACGAGACCGCCGCTATTGAGGTTCGTGCCGCCGCTGTAGGTATTGGCGCCGTTCAGCGTCTGCGTGCCCGTACCCGACAACGTGAGACTGCCGGTACCGCCGATCACCCCGCCGAACGTGCCGCTCGCCGTGCCGCCGAGCGTCAGCGCGTTGGCGCCGAGGTTCACGTTCGTTCCCGCGACGCCCGACAGCGCGCCGAGCGTCTGCCCGCCCGTCGCACCGCTCAGATCCAGCGTCGCGCCGGCGCCCGCCAGATTCATCGCGCCGGTCGATGCAAGGCTGCCGCCCGCGCCGAGCGCCAACGTGCCCGCGTTGATCGTCGTGCCGCCCGTGTACGTGTTCGTGCCGGTCAGCGTCGTCGTCGCGGCGCCGTCCTTCACGAGGCTGCCCGCGCCGGCAATCGTGCCCCCCAGCGTAAGGCTGTTGCTGCCGCCCAGTGTGAGTGCGGCGCTCGCGTCGAGATTGATCGCATTGCCGACCGACAGGTTCGTGGTCGTATCGAGCGTCGCCGCGCCGCCGACGGTCAGCGCGCCGGTGCCGAGCGCCGAGGCGTTGCCGAGCACGAGTCCGCCGGCGTTCAGCGTCGTGCCGCCCGCATAGTTGTTCGCGCCCGACAGCGTGAGCGCCGCCGCGCCGTTCTTCACGAGACCGCCGCCGCCGGAAATCGCGCCGCCGAGGCCGAGATCGGTGCTGCCGCCGACCGTCAGCGTCGTGCCCGTCGCGATGTTGACGCCGTTCGCGAGCGACACGTTGGCAGTCGCATCGAGCGTCGACGAACCGTTGACATTCACCGCACCGAGGCCGAGCGACGTATTGCTGCCGACGACGAGGTTGCCGCCGTTCAGGTTGGTGCCGCCCGTGTACGTGTTCGCGCCCGTCAGCGATTGCGTGCCGGTACCCGACAGCGTCACGCTGCCCGAACCGCCGATCGTGCCGGCATAGGTGGCATTGATGCTGCCGCCGAGCGTCAGCGAATTGGCGCCGAGGTTCACGCTCGTTCCCGCGACACCCGACAGCGCGCCGAGCGTCTGCCCGCCCGTCGCACTGCCCAGATCCAGCGTCGCGCCGGCGCCGGCAAGGTTCATCGTACCCGTCGACGCGAGGCTGCCGCCCGCGCCGAGCGCAAGTGTGCCCGCGTTGATCGTCGTGCCGCCCGTGTACGTGTTCGTGCCGGTCAGCGTCGTGGTCGCCGCGCCGTTCTTCACGAGGCCGCCGCTTCCGCCGATCGCGCCGGTCAGCCCGAGATCGTTGCTGCCGCCGAGCGTCAGCGTCGAGCCGGTCGCGAGATTGACCGTGTTGCCGAGCGTCACGTTCGCGCTCGTGTCGAGCGATGCCGACGCGTTGACGTTCAGCGCGCCGGTGCCGAGCGACGAATTGTTGCCAACCACCAGGCCGCCGCCATTCAGGTTCGTGCCGCCCGTGTAGCCGTTCGCGCCGGACAGCGTCAGCGTGCCGCCATCGTTCTTCGTCAGCGCGCCGCCGCCCGACACCGTGCCGGACAGCGTCAGCCCGGTCGCGCCCTGCACCGTCAGGCCGCCCGCGCCGAGCGACACGTTGTTGGACACGTCGAGCCCCGCCGTGCCCGCCTGCAACGCACCGCCGTTGCCCGTGACGGTCCCGGTGCCGAGCGACGCGTTGTCGTTGATGATCGCCACGCCGCCCGTCAGCGTCGCGTCCTGCGCGGTGGACGCGCCGTTGATGGTCCAGTTGCCGCTCGTGACGTCGAGGTGATTGAAGTTGATGTAGTTGTTGACCGCGATCGTGCCGTTCGCCGCGGCGCCCTGCTGCAGGTTGAGCGTATTGTTGCCGCCCGCGCCGCCGTCGACGACGCCGGTTGCCGCCACGCCGAGCGTGACCGGGCCGATCGTGATGTTGAACGCGCCGCCGGTGCCGCCGGCCGTGTTGACCGACGAGCCCGTCACGGCATTGAACGTGTTCGTGCTGTTCGCCCCCATCGACACGCCGCCGTTGATCGTGCCCGAGTTGGTGAACGTATTGCCCTGCCCCGGCGTGCCGTTCGAACCGAGCGACACGCGGCCGGTGATCGTCCCGCTGTTCGTCATGTTGACCGTGCCGCCGCCGTACGCGGCGACCACCGGCGCATCGGCGCCGACGAGGGTCGCGCCGGGCAGTGGGGACGAGCCGATCGTGCCGGTGTTGTTGATCGTCGACGTGCCGCCCGTGCCGTTCTGGACCGACAGCGCCATGCCGGTCACGCCGCTGATCGCGACGCCGGTCGAGCCGTTCATCGTGCCGTTGTTGGTCACGGTCGTGGTGCTCGCCGCCGCGTTGCCGACCACCGCGCCGCTCGACAGCACGCCGAGCCCCGAGCCGAGCACGGACGGGTCGATCGTGCCGTTGTTGGTCAGCGTGACGTTACTGCCGGTCAACGACATCGCCGTGCCGCCGACCCCGAGCAGCACACCGACGCTTGCACCGGGGTTGACCGTCGCATTCAGGTTGTTGGCGCTGTTCGAATAACTGGGCGCCAGCGGGTTCGCGACGCCGGAGCAGGTCACCGTCGTGCCCGCGGTGCTGCAGGTCGCCTGGGCGGGAACGATGCCCGCGCCCGACAGCGCCAGAAACACGCCCGTGGGCAGCAATAGTCTCGGAAACGGCTCACTCGTTTTTCTCGAACGGGCAGGATTCATGCTTTCCCTCTTTATTGATTTCGGTTTTTGGTATGGGTATTGCGGCCGCACTGGACGGCACGCAGCAGAAAATCGCGGATAAAAGCGTCCTCCCCGGCAATCGCGATGCGCTGTCGGTTTATTCGTGATGATTTTTTTGATCGGCCCGGAAATGCGGATGCGGAACTAGTCGAATGACATGGTGACGGCCCCTGTTTTTGCAGCGACTTTCTGGTTGATTTGATTACTGCCCGCTTTCGTCAGACTAGGCTATATCAAACTAAAACTGTTTTCCAGTCGATATTTTCCCGTCGGATCAACGGCCGACGGTTATGTAGTTTTTTTACTTTCTGACAGATGCGCAGCAATAACATGCAACGCGCTCTTCACCGGCTTTTCTTGATTTTTCGCAAAGACAACGATTGTTCCGCATCGGTGAAAACACCGATATATCGCCCCGATTCAATACACGCGGATTTTTGCAGTGCAATACTTTTACCGCGACGAATGATCCATGCAGATAATCAACATCCGCTTAATAAATCGATCTGACCTCGATTATGGAACTGTCGGCGATACTGTTTTGATTTCTGTCCGCTCAAGACATCTGAAACGAGAATCGCTATTATTTATTCAGTGCTATGACACCCGCGCGGCCGGCGCGGACGACAGAAAACCGGAAAAAGCAACGAAACCACCCGCACCGGAAGCGCGCGCTTCCGGGCCGCCCCGTCACGAAAACAGGCGCATCAGATAAAGCATCGGCCGAAACGAAACCGGCCGCGCGTCGGGATTCACCCACAATCGCACCGCATACACAGCGTAGGCCGGCACCTCGCGCCAGCTCGAATAGAGATCGCGCCACTGGAAGCGGCGCGGATACGCGGCGGAGATGTTCGACCGCGCAATGCCGACGCGCTCGAACGCGAGGCGCGCCCGCGCGAGGTGGTAATACTGGCTGACGATCAGCACGCGCGACAGGCGATGCGCGCGCAGGTAGGCAAGCGTGTGCTGCGCGGTCGCGAGCGTGTTGTCGCCCTGATCGTCGACGGCGATCCGGTCCGCCGGCACGCCGCGCGCGACGAGGTAGTCGCGCATGGCCGTCGCCTCGTTCAGCCCGGGCCCGTCGATCGCGCCGCTGACCAGAAACACCGGGCACTGCCCCGCGCGGTAACAACGCACGCCGACATCGAGCCGGGCCGCGAGCACGGGCTTCGGCGCGCCGGTTTCGTCGAGCGCGTTGCCGAAGATCACGGCGACGTCCGCCGGGTCGCCCGGCATCCGCATGCCGTGGACGACGATCGCGGCCGCCGCCGCGCCCCAGACGCACGCGACGACGGCCAGCACGCGGCCGGCCCGGGCCGCGAAGCCCCGTTTGGTTCGATATTTCAAGGTATTCGGTCTCTCAGGTGTCGCCGGGGGCGTCTGCCGGCCCGGCCCCGAACGGGCGCGTCACGCTAGCACGGCGCGCCCGCGCCTGTCCATGCGATGGGCCGATGCCGGCCGAGCGGGCCGGCCACTGGAAGATCGAAAGAATGTGAGGGCGTGCGCCCGGCCGCGGCCGACAGCACCGCCCGGCTCAATCCGCCGGGCACATCGCGAGCCGCCCCATCGCCTCGCCGGCGCCGCGCACCGCGCAGGTGGACGGCTCGTCGGCGATCCGCGCGACCAGCCCGGTCTCGTCGTACAGCAGGCGTTCGAGCTCGGCGAGCAGCGCGCCGCCGCCCGTGAGCACCGCGCCGCGATTCGCGATATCGGTCACGAGTTCGGCCGGCGCGTTTTCCAGCACCGACTTCACCGCGCCGATCACCTGCTTGAGCGGTGCGGCCAGCGCATCCGCGACGTCGTGGTTGGACAGCTCGACCGAGCGCGGCAGGCCGTCGCCGATGCCGCGGCCGACGGCGCGGGTCGACGTGCGCGGCACCGCGCTCGTGGCCGAGCCGATCGTCTTCTTCACGTGCTCGGCCGTCTGTTCGCCGAGCAGCACGCCGTACAGGTTGCGGACATGGTTGACGATCGCCGCGTCGAACTGGCTGCCGCCGACGCGGATCGCCTCGCGGTACACGATGCCGCCGAGCGCGATGACCGCGACTTCGGTCGTCCCGCCGCCGATGTCGATGACCATCGAGCCGACCGGCTCGGTCACCGGCAAACCGGCGCCGAGCCCGGCCGCCAGCGGCTCCTCGATCAGTTCGACCTCCGATACGCCGGCCGCGAACGCGGCCTCGCGGATTGCGCGGCGCTCGACGGCCGTCGCGTCGGACGGCACGCACAGCGTGACCTCGACGCGGCGGCCGAAGCGCGAGCGGGTGCGCGACATGTCGATGAAGCTGCGGATCATCTGCTCGGCTGCGTGCGCGTCCGCTATCACGCCGTGCCGCATGGGCCGCACGGCTTCGAGATGCCCGGGTTCGCGGCCGAGCAACGCCTTCGCGAGCTCGCCGACGGCCTCGAGGGTGGGCCGAGCGTCGCTCGCGCCGCCCTTGCGGAAGCAGACGACCGACGGCTGGTTCAGCACCACGCCGCGTTCGTGCGTATAGATTCGCGTACTCGCCGTTCCCGGGTCGATCGCAACGGGTTGCGCAAACAACTTTCCGAACAGCGGTGTCGACATATCAAACCTTTGTGAAGGAGCGGGCCGGGACAGCCGCGCCGCACTTTTTCGCCGCGCGTGCATGCCGCCCCATCACGAGCTTAGCGGCAAATCGTTCCGATACTTTAGCCAATTCCAATGATTTTTTCGCGACGAAATTGCCGAAAACGGCGTCCCGCGCACGTCCGGCTACGCAACAGCCGCTCGCATCGGGCCTGTAAAACACGGTAATCTCTCGGTCTTGCCTGTTCCCGGCAGGCCTCCGACGCACGATCACGCCAGGTATGTTCACCATGACAGCGACCGTTTCCTTCCGCTGGGCGCCGCTGCGCCCGCTCTGCACGACGCTCGTTGCCTTCTGGTGCTGCGCGGTTGCCGCGCAACCGCTGCCGGCCGCCGAATCCGCCGCCGCCCCGACCATTGCGGCCGCAGCCAACCCCGCGGCTGCCGCCGCACCCGCCGCCGCGGCGCACACCTGCGCGGCCGACGGCGGCCCGGCCGGCCGCCCGTCGATCGGCCTCGTGCTGTCCGGCGGCGGCGCGCGCGGCTACGCACACCTCGGGGTCCTGAAAGTCCTGGAGGACAACCGGATCCCGATCGACTGCATCGCGGGCACCAGCATGGGCGCCGTGGTCGGCGGCCTGTACGCGAGCGGGATGGCGGCCGACGAGATGCAGAAGCGGCTGTCGGAGGTCAACCTGGCCGATATCGCGTTCGACGTGACGGACCGCGCGGACCTGCCGCAAACCAGCCGGGAAGACGAACGCCTGTACATCAACGGGCTGACGCTCGGCTTCGGCAAGAAAGGCGTCAAGGCGCCGGTCGGCCTCGTTCAGGGCAACCGGCTGCAGGCGCTGCTCGCGAACTGGACGGCCGCCGTGCCGACCAACCAGCCGTTCGACCACCTGCCCATTCCGTATCGCGCGGTCGCGACCGACCTGCAGACCGGCCAGATGGTCGTGCTCGACCACGGCTCGCTGCCGCTCGCGATTCGCGCGAGCATGGCGATGCCGGGCCTGTTCGCGCCGGCCGAGATCAACGGGCGCGCGCTCGTGGACGGCGGGCTCGTCAGCAACCTGCCCGTCGACACCGCGCGGCAGATGGGCGCGAACATCGTGATCGCCGTCGACATCGGCTCGCCGCTGCGCCCGCTCGATGCACTCGCGTCGCCCGCCGACGTGATGCAGCAGATGGTCGGTATCCTGATCCGCCAGAACGTGACCGCGCAGCGCAAGCAGCTCGACGCGCACGACGTGCTGCTCACGCCGGACCTCGGCTCGCTCGCGTTCACCGATTTCCAGAACGCGAAGCAGGCGATCGCCGCCGGCGAGATCGCCGCGACCGCGGCGCTGCCGAAGCTGCGGCGTTTCGCGCTCACGCCGGAACAGTACGCGGCCTACCGGTCCGCGCACGCGCAGCCGCTGCCGCCGCCGATCCGGATCACGCGCATCGACATCAAGACCAGCGGCGGCGTGCCCAAGCGCGTCGTCAGTAACGCGCTGCACGTGAAACCCGGCGACATCTACGATCCGAAGACCGTCAGCCAGGATCTGCTCGGGCTCACGACGGGCGGCAACTTCGAGAGCGTCACGCAGCAGATCGTGAGCCGCGGCGACGACAACGTGCTCGAGATCGACGCGCGCGAGAAGTACTGGGGGCCCAACTTCCTGCTGTTCGGGCTCGGCATGTCGAGTAGTTCGACCGACGAAGGCGGCTTCCGCCTGCACGTCGGCTACCGGCGGCCGTGGCTCACGGAATCGGGGCTCGAATTCCGCGCGGACACGACGATCGGCAGCGACCTGCAATCCGCGCGCATCGAGTTCCGCCAGCCGCTGTCGATGGCATACGGCGTCTATCTGTCGCCGTACGCGGAATACCAGCGCCGCTACGCGAACCTGTACGACGACACCGGCGACGTGAAGATCACGCAGTACCTGATGCAGACGGCGCGCGCCGGACTCGATCTCGGTTTGCCGATCGGGCGGCTCGGCGATTTCCGGATGGGCGTCGGTTACGTGACCGGGCACGGCTCGCCGACCTACAACCTGCCGTTCGACGACGGCAGCGGCCAGGCGCTGCTGTGGCCGAGCTTCACGTCGCAGGCGCTGATCGCGCGCGCCCGGCTCGTGATCGACCAGCTCGACGATCCGCTGTTCCCGCGCAAGGGCTATTTCACCGAGCTGCGCGTCGAACGCTCGCTGGTGTCGCGCAACGGCGGCTCGGCGCAGGAATTCTCCGACGGGATCAACAACGCACCCTATACCGAGATCTACGGCAAGGCGATGATCGCGCAACAGTTCGGCCGGCACAGCGTCAGCGCGACGATCGAGGGCGGCAAGAGCATCGGCGGCACCAACCTGATCAACGCGTTCAACTTCACGCTCGGCGGCTTCCAGCATCTGTCCGCGTACGCGGCCGACCAACTGAACGGCAACGAGCTCGCGTACGGGCAGGTCACGTACATGAACCAGTTGATGACGTTCAACGCGTCGCCGGTCAAGGCGCTGTCGGTGGGCGCCAGCGCGGAAGTCGGCAACGTGTGGTCGAGCGGCCAGCAGATCGGCGGCGGCGCGCTCAAGCAGAGCTATACGTTCTTCACGAGCCTGTCGACCGCGTTCGGGCCCGTCTATATCGGCGTCGCGCTCGCCCCCGGCGGCCGACGCAACTTCTACCTGCAGCTTGGCCGCACTTATTGAGCATGCGCGGATGCCGCTGCGGCGGTATCCGCGGCGCCGTCTCGACGGCGGCCATCGACTTCACGGATGCCGCGGATCGGCCTTGCGGCGTGGCGCTAGACCGGCCAGCTGATCTCGAACCGCGCGCCGCCGAGTTCGACCGGATCGACGACCGCGATGCGGCCGTTGTGCGCATGGAGCACCTGTCGCGTGATCGACAGGCCGAGCCCGTAGCCGCCGGTACGGCGGTCCAGGCGCACGAATGCGTCGAAGATCCGTTCGCGCTCGCTCTCGGGCACGCCGGGGCCGTCGTCCTCGACGAAGATCCCGATGTTGCCGTGCACGAGCGAGATCCCGACGACGATCCGCGATTGCGCGTACTTGCTCGCGTTGCGCAGCAGGTTGCGCATCGCATACGACATCAGCCGCCGGTCCATCTTCACGCGCAGATCCGACCCGATCGCGATGCGCGACTCGATCGCACGGTCCGGATACAGCAGTTGCGCGTCGCTCACCTGATGCTCGAACCACGCGACCGGCGCGGTCATCTCGAGGTTCGACTGCAGCGAGCTGTATTCGAGCCGTGCATACGTGAGGCTCATGTCGATCAGCTCCTCAAGCTCGGTCACGTCCTGCGCGATGCTCTCGAGCGCGCCCTGGTATTCGGCCGCCGAACCCGGTTCGCGCAGCATTTCGAGCGCGAAGCGCACGCGCGCGAGCGGCGTGCGCAGTTCGTGCGAGATCCCGTTCGTCAGGTCGCGCTGCGCGGCGATCAGCCGCTCCATGCGCATCGCGAGCGCATTGAGCGTGCGCGCGAGCGGGCCGATGATCACGCTGTGCGATTCGCGCGCACGCGTGTTGAAGCGGCCGCCGGTGAAGTCGATCGCCCGCTCGCGCACCATCACGAGATCCGACCAGACCGGCCGCATCCACCGATACGCGGCGAGCGCCGGCGCGGTGAACACGAACGCGAGCACGATCCAGATATCGCCCGGCAGCGAATCGAACGCATGCCACACGACCTCCGGCGACAATTCGACGCACAGCGCGAGTGCGGGCACCAGCGCGGTCAGCAGGACGAGGCCGAGCAGATGCAGGTAGGTGCGCAGGTACAGGCGCGACCAGCTCGGAATGCGGTCGGCGCGCGTGTCGGTCCACGCGCGGCGGAAGTGCAGCCAGCGCCATTTGACGTAGCGCAGCGTCGGCAGCGGCGGTGCATCGGGGTGCGAACGGGTTCGTCGGATCATCGCGGCTCCCGGCCGGCGGCCGGCATGCCCGCGCGGAACGTGGCGGCGTCGCGCGAAGGCGGCCTCATTCCCACGCGTGCTTGCTGAATTGATAACCCTTGCTGCGGATCGTCTTGATCCGCTGCGGGTTGCTCGCGTCGTCGCGCAGCTTGCGGCGCAGCTTCGAGATACGCCCGTCGATCGTGCGGTCGAGGCCGTCGAATTCGACACCGCGCAACTGCAGCATCAGATCGTCGCGGCTGACGACTTCGCCCGCGTGACACACGAGCGCCCACAGCAGGTCGAATTCGGCCGACGTCAGATCGGGCGTGCTGCCGTCGGGCAGCACGACGGTGCGGTCGGTGCGGTCGATCGAGAACTTCCCGAACGCGTAGCGCTCCGGCTGCGGCGCGGTGCCTTCGGCCACGCGCGCGGGCGCGCGGCGCAGTTGCGCCTTGATCCGCGCGAGCAGGATGCGCGGCTCGACCGGCTTGTGCACGTAGTCGTCCGCGCCGAATTCGAGGCCGAGCAGCTCGTCGAACGGCTCGTCGCGCGCCGTCACCATGATGATCACGCCGTCGTACTGCTTGCGGGCCTCGCGGCAGATTTCGAAGCCGTCCTTGCCGGGCAGATTCACGTCGAGGATGACGAGATCGGGACGAATGGACAGGATCGCCGGCACCGCGGCGTCACCATGCAGCACAGTGTCGACTTCATAGTCGTTCTTGCGCAGGTAGCCGGCGATCAGCGTGGACAGACGGGTGTCGTCTTCGACGAGCAGGATGCGAAAAGACATGGGCAGCGGTCGGGTCATCGGGGAAGCTGCGGCGGCGCCGGCCGGTGCCGGACGCCGGCCATCGGCCGAAACGTACCGCATGATACTGCGCCCGCCGCTTGCCTGTTTGGCTGTCTCGAAAATAAGGGCAGGATTCTGGCCGCGCTTGACGAATCGGCGCCGGGACGGTTCCATACGGGCTCGCCGGAATCCCGGCCCTGCTTCCATCCTGCCTGACGCGATGAATTACCAGACGATTCTTGAACGCATCCACACCGAACTCGCCCCCTGGATCGGCCAGGGACGGGTGGCCGACTACATCCCCGAACTCGCGAAAGTACCCGCCGACAAGTTCGGGATGGCGGTCGTGACGCTCGACGGAAACGTTTACACGGTCGGCGATGCGCACGAGCGCTTCTCGATCCAGAGCATCTCGAAGCTGTTCGCGTGCACGCTCGCGTTCCAGTTGCTGGGCGACGCGCTGTGGGAACGGGTCGGCCGCGAGCCGTCCGGCACCGCGTTCAATTCGCTGGTTCAGCTCGAAAGCGAACGCGGCAAGCCGCGCAATCCGTTCATCAATGCGGGCGCGCTGGTCGTCACCGACGTGCTGTGCCGCCGCTTCGTGAAGGCCGAGACGGCGCTCGTCGAATTCGTGCGGCGGCTGATCGGCGCGAACGACATCGACTACGACTCGCGCGTCGCGACATCGGAGTTGCAGCACGCGGAGCGCAACCGCGCGATGGCGCACTTCATGGCGAGCTTCGGCAACATGCAGATGCCGCCCGATACGGTGATCGACGCGTATTGCCGGCAGTGTGCGATCGAGATGAACTGCGTCGAGCTCGCCAGCGCCGCGCTGTTTCTTGCGAACGGCGGCGTCGCGCCGGCGACCGGCGAGCGGATCGTCGATTCGAGTTCCGCGAAGCGGCTGTCGGCGCTGATGCTGACCTGCGGCACCTATGACGCGGCCGGCGATTTCGTGTATCGCGTCGGGCTGCCGGCGAAAAGCGGCGTCGGCGGCGGGATCGTCGCGGTGCTGCCCGGGGAGATGGCGGTGTGCGTGTGGGCGCCGGGGCTGGATGCGAACGGGAATTCGTTGGCGGGGACCAGGGCTTTGGAATGGTTGACTACGTATTCGGGGCGGTCGATTTTTTGAAGCGTCGAAGTCAAGCGTGCCTCATGTGGCGCGACGGCGGCAGATTCATATCGGCGCGAGCTAGAGCGTTTAACGGGGAATTCGGCCATCGGCAGCGAACGCCGCGCGTCTTCAGGTCATTGAACACCTTCATCCAGAACTTGGCACCCTCTGTGTTCTCGATCCAGAGGCCCAGAATGTCACGGGTGCCGTCGGGCAGCACGCCCAGCGCCAGGTACACCGCCTTGTTGCGCACGACGGCGTCTTCGCGAATCTTGACTCGAAGGGCGTCGAAGCCGGCGAAGCGCCGTTCGTGCTTGGGTATCAGGATGGGTTCGAAGCTGCCGTCGCGGTCGCGAGGCACCTCGATGCGAATCGGGCCGTCTTCGGTCAGGACCGTCTTGGCGCCCCGTCCGTTGCGCTGATTCGTGGCGTTGGCCGGCTTGGCCGCACCGGAGGGAGGTATCCGGAATTTAGTGTGTGAGGCGGGTTGAGATTCAGACTCCAATGTTGAATCGTTCTGGGTAAAGCAGT